>NZ_CP043506.1:1040000-1157500 GCF_008365315.1 Acetobacter vaccinii
ACTGTCTTGCGATACTTCAGCGCTGCGGCCTTCTGCGATGCCTTCTTCATCTGCAACTGCCCGACCAGTCGCCCACCCTGGAAAATAGGCAGTGTGATGGAAGGGCCGACATTCCATGCGCGTGAACTCCAGAACCCCAGATCTCGGAAGGACAGGGACTGGAAGCCAAACCCGGCATCGACCGTCACCTTGGGATAGAAGTCTGCCATGGCCTGCCCGACTTCCGCCGTGGCGGCATGCAGCTCGGCCTCGGCCTCCCGAATATCGGGGCGACGGCGGGCCAGTTCGGACGGCAAACCAATAGGAGGAGCAGGTGGCACCAGCGGAATAGCGGTCGCCCCCTGCAATTCCGTATTCAATGCACCGGGGGGGGCACCCATGAGCAAGGTTATCGCATTCATCTGCATGGTAATGCGCTGCTCATGCTGGGGGATCAGAGCGTTGGTGCGCTCCAGCTCTGAGCGGGCGCTTTCAACATCCAGTTCACTGACAAGGCCGGTCTTGTAGCGCGACCCGCTCAGTTGCAGCAGGGCGGCGGCAGCATCGCGGTTGGCGGTGGTAATCCGCAACTGCTCCTGCGCGTTGCGCAGAGCAATATAGTCAGACGCAAGCTCTGCCTGCCGGGCGACGAGAATCCCGCGCTGCTCCTCCTGCGTGGCAGCCATATAAGCCTTTGCGGCCTCATACTGGCGGCGCACCCGGCCCCACAGGTCAACCTCCCAACTGGCCTGAAGACCGTCCTGCCACTGGTTGAGCAAGGGAATACTGGCGGAGGATGCCTGCGATGTCAGCATATCCCCCAGCCCGGTGCCTGCGGCACTTTCACCCACGTTCTTGAGGATGTACTGCATTTCCTTGGAGCTATACTGCGCCTGACTGTACGAGCCAGAGGCCGCAAGATCAGGAAAGCGCTCCGCCCCGGCCAGCAGCAACTGCCCACGGCTGACAGCCAGCCGCTCGGCGGCCTGCAACACATCCAAGTTCTGGCTGGCCAGGCGGTTTTCCAACGCTGTCAGCTCGGCGTCATGGAAAAGGGACCACCACTGCGGGTCGGGTGCCTGCTGGCTGGGCACACTCAAAACCCGGCTTGCTGCCTGCCTGTTGGCAGGTTGCCACTGTGTGGGTGCCCAGCTTTCCGGTTTGTGATAATCCGGCCCTACCGCGCACCCGGCCAGCATGAACGCCAGCGATACCGCACCCGCCCGCTGCTTTTTCCCTTTTGCCACCCGCTTGCCCTCGTCGAAAATTATGCGCCAGCCTTAAGATGCGCTATACCGTTTTCTCGCTGACCGATCGGTTCGGTCAAGGCTCAACCTATCGTCTTTCCTTCGTGCGTCAATCGCCTTGCCTGTGAAGTTTCCCGCTCATGCTCCCTGCATCCCCTTCCTGCCAAACGCCTGATCACCCCCATGCTGGGGAATCCGAGGCCAAACGCCGACAGATTATGGAAGGTGCAAGCGCGGTTTTTGCCGAACACGGCTACGAGGGGGCCAGCATGTCCAACATCGCCCGCAAGGCCGGTGTTTCCAAGGGCACGCTGTATAATTACTTTACCAGCAAGGCCGACCTGTTTACCGCCTTTGTGGAAGAATGCAGCCGCACCAAGATGCCAAGCCTGCTGGCCTCGCTGCAAAGCGACGCCCCCGTGCAGGACACACTCCTGGCCATAGCAGGCAGCATGATCCGGCTGATGACACTGCCAGACAGCCTGACGCTGTGCCGGATCATTATTTCCGAAGCGCCGCACTTTCCGCACCTGGCGGAGTGTTTCTGGCAAAACGGGCCGCGCATTGCCATTTCCGGCATGGCCGAGTGGCTCCGCACCCAAACCGATATGGGCAGGCTGTATGTGGCAGACCCGGTCTTTGCCGCCGAGCAGTTTTTTGCGCTGTGTCAGACACGGGTGACCCACCGTAAGCGCTTTAACCTGCCCATGACCGAAGCCGAGGCGGATGAGGGCAAGGTGATTACCGAGGCCGTGCGCGTCTTTATGGCTGCCTACGGGCCACACACCGCGCAGGGCTGAGCCCACACACAGCATAAAAAAACCCCGCAGACCGGACCCGGCTGCGGGGTTTTTTACACCACAGGAGCACAGCCCCCGTGGTTATCGCCCTTTGGGGCTTATTTCTTCAGCGCGTCAGCAAGCTGGGGCACGATTTCAAACAGATCGCCCACAATGCCATAATCCGCCACCTGGAAGATCGGAGCCTCGGGGTCCTTGTTGACGGCCACGATCACGCGGCTGTCCTTCATACCTGCCAGATGCTGGATCGCACCTGAAATACCAAACGCCATATACAGTTCCGGCGCGACGATCTTGCCGGTCTGGCCGACCTGACATTCGTTAGCCACAAAGCCGGAGTCCACCGCTGCGCGGGATGCGCCAATGGCGGCCCCCAGCGCATCGGCCAACGGGTCGAGAGCATGGAACTTTTCCTCGCTCTGCATCCCACGGCCACCCGACACCACAACGCGGGCCGACTCCAGATCGGGGCGTTCGGAATCGGACAGGTGAATGGCCTCAAACCGCGACACGTCAGCACCATCGACCGGAGCCACAACCTCAACCGGGGCAGAGCCCCCTTCGGCCGGGGCAGCGTCAAACGCGGCGCTGCGCACTGTCAGCACTTTTTTGGCATCAGCCGAGCGCACGGTGGCCAGCGCATTGCCCGCGTAAATGGGGCGCACGAATGTATCGGCCCCTTCAATCCCGACCACATCGGGAATGGGCTGCACGTCCAGCAGAGCAGCGGCACGGGGCAGCACGTTTTTGCCCAGCGCACCGGCAGCAGCCACGATGTGGTCGTAACCGGGGGCGAGGGAGACAATCAGCGCGGCCAGCGGCTCGGCCAGTTCGTGGGCATAGCGCGCATCGGCGGCATGCAGCACGCGGCTGACTCCGGCAATGGCGGCGGCGGCCTGCGCGGCGGCGGCATCACCCGCGACCAGCACATGCACATCACCCAGGCGGGTTGCGGCTGCCACGGCAGACAGTGCCGCCTTCCTGATCCGGCCGCCTTCATGGTCCAGAAGAACAAGAGCGGTCATGTTCAGATCACCTTCGCTTCGTTACGCAGTTTTTCCACCAGTTCCGCGGCCGAGGCCAGCTTGACGCCAGCCGAACGCTCGGCGGGTTCCGCCACGGACACAATGGTCAGACGGGGGGCCATATCAACACCCAGATCGGCAGCCTGAAGGGTCTCAAGCGGCTTTTTCTTGGCCTTCATGATATTGGGCAGCGACGCATAGCGCGGCTCGTTCAGGCGCAGATCGGCCGTGATGATCGCGGGCAGCGCCAGGGAGACATCTTCCGTCCCGCCGTCAATCTCGCGGCTGACAAGGGCGCGGCCATCGGCCAGTTCGACCTTGCTGGCAAACGTGCCCTGGGCCCAGCCCAGCAGCCCGGCCAGCATCTGGCCGGTGGCGTTCATGTCGTCATCAATGGCCTGCTTGCCCAGAATGACCAGCCCAGGCTGTTCCTTCTCGACCAGCTTGGCCAGCACCTTGGCGACGGCCAGCGGCTCGGGGCTTTCGTCCGACAGGACCAGAATAGCGCGGTCCGCACCCATGGCCATGGCGGTACGCAATGTATCCTGCGCCTGCTGCACGCCAATGGACACCACCACAACTTCGGAAGCGGCGCCTTTTTCACGCAGGCGCACGGCTTCTTCCACCGCGATTTCGTCGAACGGGTTCATGGACATCTTGAGGCCAGCGGTTTCGACACCACTGCCATCTGCCTTGACGCGCGGTTTGATGTTGTAATCAACAACCCGCTTTACAGGTACGAGTATCTTCATGACTTCTTTCGCTTGCAGACGCAGGAGACTTCGGACTGACCCTTACAGTATTCCGGCCCGAAATTACATACCGGCCGGATAGTTCGGCCCGCCACCGCCCTCGGGCGTTGTCCAGTCGATGTTCTGTGTCGGGTCCTTGATGTCGCAGGTTTTGCAGTGCACGCAGTTCTGCGCGTTGATCCGCAGGCTGGGGTTTGTCTCCTCATCCGCCACTTCATACACCCCGGCGGGGCAGTAGCGGGCCTCGGGAGCCTGGAAGACATCCCAGTTGACCGTCTTCCACAAGGACGGATTCTTCAGCCGCAGATGTACGGGCTGATCTTCCTCATGATTGGTGGCGGACAGGAAGACCGAGGACAGGCGGTCAAACGTCAGCTTGCCATCGGGCTTGGGGTACAGAGGCTTTTCGCTCATCGCTGCAGGACGCAGGGTTTCGTTGTCCTGATGCTGGAAATGCAGGGTCCAGGGGGCGCGACCACGCAGCAGCATGGCGTCCAGCGCAGCATAAACCGCGCCACCACGTGCGCCAAAGCGGGCAAAGGCCGGGCGGATGTTGCGTGCGCCGCGCAGCTCCTGCCACAGCCAGGACCGCCGCACACGCTCGGTGTAAGAGCCGGGCTCAACACGGTCTGTCTTCAGCGCCTCGGCCACGGCTTCGGCCGCCAGCATACCCGACTTCATGGCCGTGTGGGTGCCTTTGATCTTGGGCACGTTGAGGAAACCTGCCGAATCCCCGATCAGCGCGCCACCGGGAAAGGTCAGCCGCGGGATGGATTGCAGCCCACCTTCGGACAGGGCCCGCGCGCCATAGGCAATGCGCCGCCCCCCTTCCAGATGCTTGCGGAACATGGGGTGCAGCTTCACGCGCTGCATTTCCTCAAAGGGGGACAGCCAGGTGTTGGCGTAGTCCAGCCCCATGACAAACCCGTAGGACACCAGGTTTTCGCCAAAGTGATACAGCCAGGCACCGCCATAGGTGCTGTCGTCCATCGGCCAGCCAAAGCTGTGCTGGACAAGGCCGGGGCGATGATTCTCGGCGGGGATTTCCCACACTTCCTTCACACCCAGCCCGTAGGTCTGCGGGTCCACGCCCTGGCGCAGGTCGTAATGGGCTATGACCTGCTTGGTCAGCGACCCACGGCAGCCTTCGGCAAACAGGGTGTGGCGGGCACGCAGTTCCATGCCCGGCTGATAGTTGGCGCCGGGCTTGCCATCACGCCCGACCCCCATGTCCCCCGTGGCCACACCCACCACGCGGTTGTTCTCGATCAGCACTTCGGCCCCGGCAAAGCCAGGATAGATCTCTACCCCTAGCTCTTCCGCCTGGGTGGCCAGCCAGCGGCAGACTTCGCCCAGGCTGACAATGTAATTGCCGTGGTTGGCCATGTGCGGCATCAGCTTGTCCAGCATGGGCACACGCACACCGCCCGTTGGGGTCAGGTAGAACATGTCCTCCGCCGTCACGGCAGTGGTCAGCGGGGCGCCGCGCTCGCGCCAGTCGGGCAGCAGCTCGGCCAAGGCACGCGGTTCGATCACCGCGCCTGAGACGATATGCGCCCCGATCTCGCTTCCCTTTTCGATCAGGCAGACACTGGTATCGGGCGAAAGCTGACGCAGGCGAATGGCCGCAGCCAGCCCCGCGGGGCCGCCACCAACGACAACAACGTCAAACTCCATCGACTCACGCACAGGCTCGCTCATTCCCTGTCTCTTTCCCCTTAACTTGACCGGCGGACACTCCTAAACCCGATCTTGCGCCAAATTGCAAAGCGCACGGACGGATACCGCCCGTGCGCCCAGCCCCGCCGGATGTTTTTTTTGCAGTCCTGTTGCCGCTGCGTTTAGTGCTGAAGCGCTGCCCGTGGGCCAAACGCCAGTTCATGCACTGCACGCCAGCTTGCATCGACAAAATTGACGATCAATGTCCGGCGCACCCCTGTGATGGGTCGGGGCACAAAGCCGTGCCATGTATCGTCCGACGGAATAAACAGCACCGCCGAATTAAAACGCCCCGGTGCCCGCACAGCCGACTGGCCATCGGGGGTCATCAGATCCGTGCCCCAGTCCTGCGCGCCTTCCCCATCGGAAAGGGAGACCAGGAGTGTCAGCTTCTTGGCCCCGATGTCAGTATGGGGCTCCAGCCAGAAACCATCCGTATCCAGACACAGCTCCAACCGCAGGGAGGCCGTGTCCAGCCCTATGCCGCACACGCTCTCAAACGCCTGCCGGGCCTGGGGGGCATCAAAATGCCGGGCCATGGAATCCAGCCGGGCGTCCCGCGCGCGGGCGTTTTCGTCCACAAAGACCCGGTAGGCATTATGGGTTTCGCGCCGCCCGCCGACATCACCCGCCAGAGCGCTATGGCCCGGATTCCACGCCACCAGCGCCTCGCACGCGGGCTGGGGCAGCACGTCGTGCAGGAACCAGTGCGTAAAAGGGTATGCTGCCGCCGGGGTGCGGGCAAGCTGCCCGGGCAGGGTGAAGTCCGTTGGCGCGCAACGTGTCTGGATATCGGGCCTCATGGTGTCCGATCCTTGAATATGGAACGAAAAAACGTGCCGTGCGAAAGGCCACAACGGGCGGCACTGTGCGGCGAATATCCGCCACAGGTTTTTCTTCCATGCGCCAAAACACCCTCAGGATCAAGCGCTATGGCGTACGACAGCCAGTAGCACCGGGCCTATGCGCCCCACCCCAAGACCCGCCACGCCGTCAGAGTGTGCTGGAAAAACGCCCCGCCGCAGCGCCCCCACCACTTTGCGCGGCAAGACCCACACGGTGTGTGTCAAACACGGCGGCCACGTTCCGTAAAAAGGGACGGCCCTTTTCCGTAACGCGAATAACCGGCCCTGCAAGGCTGACCAGCCCATCGCGCACAAAGGGGGCCATGGCGGCCAGTTCCCCGGCAAAATCTGCCGTGGCATCCGCTGTCTGTGCGCCCAGGTCCACACCCAGATCGCACATAATCCGTTCAATAATAGCCCCACGCTGGCGGTCCTGCGCGGTGCGGGCCACCCCACGGGCCACAGGCAGCCCCGGCCCGGCGGCCAGAGCACGGGCATATCCGGCGGGTGACACCACATTTTGCGCAAAGCCCTGCGGCAGCATGGACACGGCGGAGGCACCAATACCCAGCAAAGCCGTGCAGGAATCCGTGGTGTAACCCTGAAAATTGCGATGCAGCGTACCTGTGCGGGCAGCCTGGGCCAGCGGGTCAGCGGGCAGGGCGTAGTGGTCGAGTCCCACCGGCACATACCCTTCCTGCTTCAGCACCACATCCATCTGGGCGCGCTGGGCCAGACGCTCGGCCGAACCGGGCAGGGACTGGGTGGGAATAAGCTGCTGGCGCTTCTGCTTCCACGGCACATGGGCATAACCGAACACGGCCAGCCGGTCGGGCCGCAGGCTGGCAATGCTGCGGGCCGTGCGGGCAACGCTCTCCACGCTCTGATAGGGCAGGCCGTAAATCAGATCGATGTTGACACCACTGACCCCAGCCGCACGCACCTGACTGATGCAGTCGTGCGTCTGCTCGAAGGATTGCAGGCGGCCACAGGCCTCCTGCACACGCGGGTCAAGATCCTGCACGCCCAGGCTGATGCGGTTAAACCCCAGCTCCCCCAGCAGGGGCGGGCAGGGGGCAGGCACATGCCGGGGGTCCATTTCCATGGACAGTTCGGCCCCTGCTTCCAGCCGGAACAGGGCATGCACATCGCGCATGAGAGCCCGCAGGGCATCGGGGGGCAGGGTTGTGGGGGTGCCGCCGCCAAACTGCACATGCCGCACGGTGCGTGTGCTGCCCATCAGCCGGGCCACACGGGCCAGCTCGTCACGCAGCAGGTCGGCATAGGCGCTGCGGCCGCTGTCATGGCGCATGACGGAGGTGTTGCAGCCACAGAAGCGGCACAGCTCGTCACAAAAAGGCACATGAAAATAAAGGGAGACAGGTTCGCTGTCGGGCAGGGCCGCAAGCCAGCTTTCCACCTGGGGGGAGCCGACCGCATCCGTAAAGCTGGCGGCGGTCGGGTAACTTGTGTAGCGCGGCAGGTTCCCGCCGTAGCGGGCTATCAGCTCGGGAAGCGCTGCCGCGTCCATCACATCACGCTCAGAAGCGGTAGGCGATACCGGCGGACACAACCGTCGGGTCCAGGGACTCGTGGGCACGGATGTGGGCACCATTGCCGTAAGCCGTGTCCAGAATACCGCCTTTTTCCCAGGCGTGCATCCGCACGAACATCTGCTTGACATCGGCGTTGAAGAACCAGTTGCCAACCACCTGGTAGTCAAAGCCTACGTTGACAGACGGGCCACCGGTAAAGCCGGAGTTCAGCTTCATGTTATTTGCGCCATGCATGCTGTGGAACCACATGGCTGTCACACCAACGCCCGCATAGGGGTTAAAGCGCTTGTGCGGCATAAAGTGCCAGGCAAATGTCAGCGTGGGGGGCAGCACCCAGGCGCTCCCGACATCGAACGTGCTGCCAACGGCACCACCGTGGGCGGCCACTTCGTGGCGGGTGCTGGTGGCGATCAGGTCAACCGAGATATTGTCGGTGATGAAGTATTCAACCGTCAGTTCCGGCATGGCCTGGTTGGTGGTGGACAGGTGCGTGCCATTCAGCAGAACCTGCGAATTGCCACGGCCATTCGGGCCACCGGGTGTCAACCACACCTTGCTGTCACGGTCCTGCGGCAGGACGCCAACAGCCGACAGACGGACCATGATGTCACCACGGCCAAGGCCGATCTTGGTGCTGGCGCACGTTTCAAAAATGCCACAGTGGCCTCTGTGCTGCGGCGCATCAGGGATATGGCTCATCACCGGGGCGTTGACGTAGGCTGCGTTGCCAGCCGTCTGGGCCTGGGCGGTACCAGCCATGGCAGCCACACCGGCAACCATCGCTGTAAAGAGGGAACGGAGCTTGACCATACCTGTTGTCTCTTCCACTGCACGTAAATGTTCTGAGAGCGGAGAAATCACGCTTACGGTTACCATCACCTTGATTTAGATCAAGGTACCTGACAGCAGCGGGTATTCCTCAAAAGGCTGTGGCATTTTAACAACAATCCGTGTGTGACACCGCCAGCCCCGCGCAACCCTGCACCGCCCCATGCCGGTCACGGCTGTCATTGATTTATGTCAAGGAATTGGCAATAACTACTGCCGGTTTACTTCTTTTTCTGCCGGGGCGTGGGCGGCCGCCCAGTCACACTCCGGCCCGCGGATTTTACAGCATGGCACAGCCCACCCCGACACCGGCCTTTCCTCTTTCGGGCAAGGCCGTGCGTCCGCAGTCTGACAGCGATATCCGGCGCTGCCTGCTGTGCGAACGCCGCGCTGGCAGTGTGTGCGCTGGCATGGATGAAGCAAGCCTGGCCGTGCTGGCGCGATCGTCACGCAAGATACAGCTCCCCCCCGGCACCACGATTGTGGAGGAGGGAGACCACGCCGGGGCGTTCTTCAACATTACTGCTGGCACGGTCAAACTGTTCAAATCCCTGCCCGATGGCCGCAGGCAGATTACTGGCTTTGCCGATGCCGGGCAGTTTCTGGGCCTTGGCAATACCGATGTGTATCCTTTTGGCGCAGAAACCGTAAACGCGGTGCAGCTCTGCCGCTTCCAGCGCCAGCAGTTGGAAGCACTGCTGATCGACCTGCCCCGTTTTGAGCGGAACCTGCTGGCCTCTGTCACCGAACGCCTGACGGAAGCGCAGGAGCAGATGCTGCTGCTCGGCCGCAAGACCGCGCGCGAGAAGGTGGCCTCCTTCCTGCTCGGCCGCCTGGCCATAGGTTGTCAGGCTGACCTGAGCGCCCTGCCAGAGGCCGAACCTCTGGCCTCGGTCCCCATGACGCGGGTTGATATTGCCGATTATCTGGGCCTGACCATCGAAACCGTCAGCCGCACCATCAGCGCCCTGCGCCGTGAAAAGATTATTGCCAGCACGGAAAGCCACAGCATTCGCATTCTGGCCCCTGCAACCCTGCGCCACATCGCCACCGGCCAGCCGCAGGCATAAAAAAAACCGCCCTCCGTGGTGGAGGGCGGCCTGACCAGTCCTGTCAGTAACGTAAGGCTAGGCTGTACCGGCGTCAGTTCCCGTCGTCATCCCCATCGCCGCTGCCATCAGGAGTTGCCCCGCCAGCCGGAGCATCGGGGGAAATGGCAATAAACAGCGACTGCCCATCGCGCAGGATACGCAGCAGCACGGGCCGCTTGGCTGACAGAGCGGCCTTAACCGCCGTGACCGTAGCGCGGGGGTTATCCACCGTCTGGTTGCCCACGGCCTGAATAACATCCCCAGACCGGATACCGGCCTGGTCTGCCGGGCCACCGCTTTCAACCCCCTGCACAACAACGCCATGCACATCAGCCCCAAGACCAAGCTGCTGGCGCACATCGGGTGTCAGAGCCGCCAGGGCCACGCCCAGACGTTCCCCCGCATTGGCAGCACCGGCTGCCCCTCCGGCATCCCCCGCTGCGGAGGCTGTGGCGAGGTTGCCAATATGAACAGTCGCCGTCTGGGGCTTGTCCGCCCGGATATAACCCAGCGTGGCATCCTTGCCCGGTGCGATAGCCGCCACGCGCACCGCAAGATCATGCGGGCTGGCAATTTTCTGACCATTGAAGTCGGTAATGACGTCACCAGTCTTCAACCCGGCCTTTTCTGCCGGGCTGCCTGCGGTCACGCTGGCCACCAGCGCGCCCGACGGCGGTGCCCCGGCATCCTTTGCCGCAGGCAGGCCCAGCGCCCGCGCCATGACCGGGGAGATAACCTGAGCGTTCACACCGAGATACCCACGGACCACATGCCCCGTACGACGCAGTTGATCGACCACCGAACGCACGGTGTCAGACGGAATGGCAAAGCCGATCCCGATCGACCCGCCGCCAGACGGAGACAGAATGGCGGTATTCACACCCACCACCTTGCCGTCCTGCGTAAACAGCGGCCCACCGGAATTGCCACGGTTGATGGGGGCATCAACCTGGATGAAGTTGTCGTAAGGGCCTTCGTTAATGTCACGCCCACGGGCCGACACAATCCCCGCCGTAACAGTGCCACCCAGCCCGTAGGGGTTGCCAACCGCAATCACCCATTCACCGGGCTGTACGTCATCGGATTCGCCCAGTTCGATAAAGGGCAGCTTCTGGGTTGTTGTCACCTTCAGCAGCGCCAGATCGGTCTTGCTGTCGCGGCCTACAACCTTGGCAGGCAGGGTTGTGCCATCATCCAGTGTCACCGTGACCTTGGTCGCACCTTTGACCACATGGTTGTTGGTCACCACATACCCATCGGGTGAGATCAGAAAGCCCGACCCCCGTGCCTCAACCGGCTGGCGGGAGGTCTGGGGCATCATCTGGAACGGAAACGGGAAGGGGAAGGGTGACCCACCACCGCCCATGCCACCGCCTTCGGCCTCGACCGCCTCGGGGCGGATCATGGCGGTAATGGACACCACCGCCGGTTTGACCCGGTGCACCAGATCAACAAAATCGGGAATACGGTGCGGGGGCTCAGCGGGCTTGATCATGCCTGCCGTATCCGCCTGGGCCTGCCCTGCGGGCCAGACCGAAGCGCCAAGGCTGAACGCACACCCTGCCAGCAGGGCCAGTGTCCGGATACGGCCTACGCCACGATTTCTGACATTCGTCTCAGATTTTGCAGACATCACGATATCGACTGTTCCTTGCTTCTGTCCCGGCGGGACATCTCTTGCGGCAGACCGCCAGCAGGCCGCGCCCCTTAAGGGGCAGTGGCACAGCCTGCCATGCCTTACGCCCATTTTGTTAACATGGTTGCGCGCCGCCCCAAAAAAAGCAGGGGAGAGTATTAAAATCCGCCTTATATTATACCCGCTTGTGCCGCGTGACAGAGGCGCATACAGGCCTACCCGACCACAGCCCGTACGCCTTCTCTGCCGGGACACCGCACCCCAACCGGCAGGGTAGGAACACTGTTGTGGGTGGTCTGCACCCTTTCTGCTTCAGTCCCGGCCCGGGTACGAGCCGTTTTTTACCGGACAGAACCCGACACTGAGGGCAGGGGGCCACACCCCGGATTTTCACCCTGCGCCGGTCTGGCGCAGGGTGCGGAAAAAATCCTTCAGCAGGGCTGCGGCCTCACGCTCGCACACACCGCCCACAACCTCAGTCCGGTGCAGGGCGCCGGGCCGATGGGGCAGGCGTGCGCCATGTTCCACCGCGCCCCCCTTGGAGTCGTACGCCCCAAAAACAAGCCGCCCGAGCCGAAAATGCGCCATGGCGGCCGCACACATGGGGCAGGGTTCCAGCGTGACCACCAGGGTGCAGTCCGCCAGCCTGCGCCCGCCCCCAAGGCGCACAGCCTCGCGCATGGCCAGCATTTCGGCATGGGCGGAAGGGTCCTGCCATTCCTCCACCCTGTTGCCCGCGCTTGATATGACCTGCCCCCTGGAGTCCAGCACGACCGCGCCCACCGGCACTTCCCCCCTGGCTGCCGCAGCACGCGCCTGAGCCAGTGCCAGTGCCATTTCTCCCCGGTCTGTGCATGTTCTCACGCCTGTTGTCCCTTTTGCCCCTGCCTTACCGGCCCACAGGCTGAGTTTTTTACGCCACGATATGCGTCTGGCGCATATTTACATTGCATTTTCATTGGTTCTTTTGCCATCATGCCTAAATGATGCCACGATGTGTTCCACTCAGCGGCATCACGCTGACACGCAACGGTGACACCAGAATGTCACCCCTTGTTCCGGGAGGATTGAAACCATGCACAGCCTGTCTTTCATCCTGGTCGCGGCCGCCCTCGGCCTGGGCCTTGCCACCCTTGAACAGATCCCCGATCAGATGTCAGCCACAAACCCCGGCGCTACGGCTGCGCGGACAATGCCCATCAGCATGCCCTCACTCCTGCCCCACTAGGTGGCAGACAGCCCGCTGCGGCTGAATGGGCATAGGCAAGGCCATACCTGTTGTGGCACCTGAACGCGGGAGTTTCCACTCCAGAGCATTTTCGCGTTCGGGAACAGGCAGGGTCATGGTGGCACAGCGTCCGGTTATCGGCATTACTCTTGACCTGGAAGACGGCGGGGCAGGGCAGTATTCGCGCTATTCATGGTGCGCCATGCGTGAAAACTACATGTCCGCCGTTGCCACCGCTGGCGGGTTGCCCGTGGCGCTACCGCCGTTTGCCCAGCTTGGCCACGACTACGCCAGCCATATTGACGGCCTGCTCATAACCGGCGGCGCGTTTGACATCGACCCCGCCCTGTATGGTGACAGCGACCGCCACCCCTCCATAACCCTGCGCCCACGCCGCACCCGGGCTGAAAGCGCCTTTCTGGCCGCAGCGCTTGCGCGCGACCTGCCTGTGCTGGGGATCTGCGGTGGCATGCAGCTTATGGCGGTGGCTCTGGGCGGCACGCTGATCCAGCACATCCCTGACACGCTGCCCAACGCCCTGCCGCATGAACAACCCAACCCGCGGGACGAGGCCAGCCACACAGTCGCCCTGACCCCAGGCACCCGGCTGGCCCAGGTAGCACAGGGGCGCCTGCAGGCGGCTGTCAATTCGGCCCACCATCAGGCGGTGCGCACACCGGGCCGGGGCGTGGTCAACGCCGTGGCGGATGATGGTGTGATAGAAGGAATCGAAGATCCGGCGCACCGTTTCTTCCTTGGGGTGCAATGGCACCCGGAATTTGGCATAGACCCGGTAGACAAGGCTCTGTTCAGAGCCTTTGCCCAGGCAGCAGGAGAACGAGGGTGAGCGAGGACACGCGCGGAGAGCGCATTGCCAAATGGCTGGCCAGGTCAGGTGTGGCCAGCCGCCGCGATGCCGAGCGCATGATAGAGGAAGGGCGCGTGCGCCTGAACGGGCAGACAGTGACCCACCCGGCCACCTTTGTGGCGCAGGGGGACATTGTGCAGGCCGACGATACGGTGGTGGCTGGGGCCGAGCGCACCCGGCTGTGGCGGTACCACAAGCCCGACGGGCTGGTTACAACCCACCGCGACCCCGAAGGCCGCCGCACCGTGTTTGCCGCCATGCCCGAAGACATGCCGCGTGTGATCAGCATCGGCCGACTGGACCTGAACAGCGAGGGCCTGCTGCTACTGACCAACGACGGCGCTCTGGCCCGCCAGCTTGAGCTGCCCTCCAACGGCTGGCTGCGCCGCTACCGCGTGCGTGTGTTCGGTGTGGTGGACGAGGCCCAACTGGCTGCTCTGGCCGGGGGCAGCGTGTTTGACGGCGTGCGTTACGGCCCGATTACGGCCGCTCTGGATTCGCGCAAGGGCGACAACGCCTGGCTGACCGTGTCCCTGCGTGAAGGCAAGAACCGCGAGATCCGTAAGGTCATGAGCGGCCTGAACCTGCATGTCAGCCGCCTGATCCGCACCAGCTACGGCCCCTTCCAGCTTGGGGTGCTGCCCCGTGGCGCGCTTGAGGAAGTGTCCCCCCGTGTGCTGCGCGACCAGTTGCCCAAGGCCGATAGCAAGGACACCGCCCCCCGCACCCGTCGCAAGGACTAAGGGGTGCGTATTATTGCAGGCAGCCGCCGGGGCCGTGTTCTGGCAGCTCCGGCAGGGCCAGCCACCCGCCCCACGGCGGACAGGGTGCGTCAGGCCCTGTTTGACATGCTGCTGCACGCCCCCTGGGGCGGGCACGCCCTGCTGGCCGATGCCCACGTGCTGGACGCCTTTGCCGGCACCGGCGCACTGGGGCTGGAGGCCCTGTCACGCGGGGCGGCCCATGCCACGTTTTTTGAAACCGACCGCATGGCTCTGGCCGCCCTGCGCGCCAACATCCGCACCTGCCGGTGGGAGCAGGAGTGCACCGTGCTGGCGCGTGATGTCACCCGCCCGCCCCAGGCCCCCCGGCCTGCCAGCCTGCTGTTTCTGGACCCGCCCTATCACAAAAACCTTGTTCCACAGACCATGACAGCCCTGCAAGCCGCAGGCTGGGTGGCACCGGGGGCACTGGCTGTCGTGGAAACCGCCCGGGACGAGGCCCATCCCTATGACCCCGCCGAAGGGGCACACCCCACCCTTCTGGCCGAGCGCCAGCATGGTGCGGCGCGACTGTCCATCTGGCAGCTTTAGGCGCACGGCCAAAAAGGCGCTTTGGTTCGGCCACCGTGCTGCGCTACACAGCACGGAACAGGAACTTACAGAGCACGGAAGGCACGGTCGCACATGGCTGGCAGCGTCAACAAAGTCATACTGGTGGGCAACCTGGGCAAAGACCCGGAAGTCCGCAACAGCCAGAACGGCGGTAAAATCGTCTCTTTCTCCGTCGCCACCAGCGATACATGGAACGACCGCGCCTCGGGCGAGCGCCGCGAACGCACGGAATGGCACCGCGTTGTCATTTTTAACGAACGTCTGGCCGATGTGGCGGAGCGCTTTTTGCGCAAAGGCCGCAAGGTTTACCTGGAAGGCTCGCTCCAGACCCGCAAATGGACCGGCCAGGACGGGCAGGAGCGTTTTACGACCGAAGTTATCATCGACCGTTTCCGTGGTGAACTGACCCTGCTGGACAGCCGCAATGGCGGTGATGAAGGCGGCGGCGGTGGTGGCAGCGCCTATGGTGGCGGCTACGGTGGTGGCAATGGCGGCGGCGACAGCTACGGTGGCAGCAGCTATGGCGGTGGCAACGGCGGCTCTGCCGCACCGTCACGCCTGCCGTCCCCCCAGCGGGGTGGGTCCGCCCCCTCCGGCGGCGGGTGGGATGCCTCTGGCAACAGCGATCTGGACGACGAAATCCCGTTCTGATCTGCCATTTACCCCTTCATACTCTGAGCAACGCGCGTGGTGGCCTGTACCAGCAGAGCCACTGCGCACGATAGCCGCCCCTGCACAGCCCCCGGCGGCCCCGGCGGCGGCGTTGCCCCCCACACCAGCCTGACCACTCCGCCCAGTTCCTGCATGTGGCATGGCCCCGACTGCGGCACACCCCCACCCCATAGCCTACAGGCGGGCCACGGCGTAACACCCGGCCCAGACACACCCCATGCCCCAGACCCCCGTGCGCGCCCACCCCTTCCGGCTTGCCACACTGCTGACAGCCACGGGCATAAGCTGCCTGGCGCTCATGCCCCTGCTGCTGTTTTACACCCGCGCAGGCAGCGACATTGCCGCCACCCTGACGGGCCTGCTGTTTGTGCTGCACAGCGCCATCAAAAAAGACTGGGACTGGACACGCCAGAACTGGGTGCGGCTGGCAGCCCTGTTCTGCGGGCTGTGTCTTGTGTCCTCCCTCCTGTCCGGGGTGCGGCAGTCGTGGGAACAGGCGCTGTGCCTGCCCCGCCTGTTCCTGTTTATTGCGGCACTGCAAAGCTGGCTGCTGCCCACACCGCGCACCGCCACCATGCTGGAGCGGATTTATCTGATCATGACCGTCTGGCTGGTCAGCCAGAGCTGGATGCAGTTTGCGACCGGCCATAACCTGATGGGCTACCCCCGCTGGGCTGACGGCACGCTGACAGGCCCGTTTGAAAAACCCCGCGCGGCTTTTCCCTTTGTCATGATGTTTTTCCCCGGTGTCATGCCCTCCATCCTGCGCGCCCTGCGGGACAGCCGCCTACCCCGGCGTCTGCTGGGGTTTGCGGTGCTGCTGGGCTGTGTGGCCACCATGATCATCATCGGCCAGCGCGTGTGCACCCTGCTGCTGCTGGGCGGGCTGACCCTGACAGCCCTGCTGGTGCGCCGCTTCCGCCTGCCGTTCTGCCTGATTGCGCTGGCGACAGCGGTTATACTCGCCGCCCTGCCGGTGCTGTCGCCCCAGGCCTATGCCAAGCTGGTGCTGAAGTTCCTGAACCAGATGGGGCATTTTGCCCAAAGCGACTACGGCCTGCTGTTCCGCTCGGCCACGGCCATGGTGCTTGCCCACCCCTGGCTGGGGCTGGGCATGGACGGGTTCCGCCACGCCTGCCACCAGAGCATGCACAGCCCTGCCGTGCCGTTTCTGGGTCTGCCATCGCTCAGCAATGATATTGGCGGGGGCTGCAACATCCACCCGCATAACTACTACCTGCAGGTGGCCACATCCGCCGGGATACCGGGGCTGATGGTGTTCTGCCTGCTGATTGTAACCTGGCTGCGGACCGGGTTCCGCGCGCTTGATGTCAGCCAGCACCCCCGGCAGGCCATGCTGCTGGTCATCTGCTGTGCGGTGCTGTGGCCTGTGACCTCCACCAGTTCGGTCTTTTCCTTCCCCACCACGGGGTGGCTGTGCCTGTCACTGGGCTGGCTGCTGGCCAGCAGCCCCACCCGCAAGCCCGATACGGCGGCCGACATGTCATGATCATGTCATATCCTGCCAGCAGCCCGGTTGTGGGCCGCTGGCAGGTGTGTGCGACCGCGTTTGTAGCCGGGAAGAAAAACTGGTTTAAAAATACTTACTTAGTTAAAATTTTTTCAAAAAATACTTTCGATGCTGCTTTTTCAACCAGCACCTGCCCCGATATTCCACCACCAATACCTTGTTGCAGACAGTTTCTGACAGTCCAGCCCCCCAGCCATAAAATTCTTGGCGGACGAAGGTGTTGCGGTTATAAGCCGCCTGATTCTTTCAAGGCAGGTTACCCTGTCATTGCAAAGGCAGAAAAAAGACATGATTACTTTACCGCCTGATTATCGCCCGTCTGAAGATGAAGAATTCATGAATCCTCTTCAGACTGAATATTTCCGGCAAAAGCTGCTCAGGTGGCGGGCTGACCTTTTGAAAGAGGCAGGCGATACGCTGGCCAGTCTTTCCGAAGGGGGCATTCATGAAGCCGACATTACCGACCGCGCCAGTGTCGAAACCGACCGCGCGCTTGAACTGCGTACCCGTGACCGCGCCCGCAAGCTGATCGGCAAGATCAATCTGGCATTGCAGCGTGTTGAAAACGGGTCCTACGGCTATTGCGAGGAAACGGGTGAGCCAATCGGCCTGAAAAGGCTGGAAGCCCGCCCCATTGCCACCCTCTCGATCGAGGCGCAGGAGCAGCACGAACGCATGGAAAAAACACACCGGGACGATTAATTTTCATTTTTTCGTCCTATCAGGCTTGCGGGACACGTTCCAAGCCGCTAGAACGCCCCGCAAGTCAAGCTGCTGCTGTAGCTCAGTGGTAGAGCACTCCCTTGGTAAGGGAGAGGTCGACAGTTCAATCCTGTCCAGCAGCACCAGCTTTTCTTTCCCCTTTCCAAAACACCACGCCCCCGCGAGGGCAGGCTGGTTACGCCAGCAAAAACCACAGCCCGAACACGCATTGGTCGGGCAGCGCACTCCGCCGCATGGCGCGCAGCCGCCAGAGAGTTCTGGCCCTGCGCCAGCGGGCTGGCCCGGCATCATCCAGCACCCCACGCAACCCGTGCAGCCCCGCTCTATTCTGGGCCGACAGGGCAGGGTGCAGCAGCAGCGCGCTGATGTTGGCGTTAAAAATATCCATGAACTGCCGCGGCCCACGCCGCAGCGCACCAGCCGCCCGCACCACGAGCCGGGCAGATGCCCCCACCGTGTTGCCTCCATGCTGGCGGTAGAACAGCGTGGGTTGATTATCCACCACAATACGCCCTCCAGCCCCGCTGACCACCAGATAGGCCCACCAGTCATGCAGGATGGCCGCAGGCGGCGGGCACTGGCACACAAGCCGCACGGCCTGGGCAGACAGCACAACGGTGCAGCCGGTCGCGATGTTCTGTGTCAGCGCCATGAGGAAGCAGGGCGAGGGCGGGAGCCGCGGCGACAGGCCCAGCGGGCGCAGGGCCGAATCCGTCAGCACCTGCCGGGAGCAATACAGCGCAGGTGCGCCCTCCGGCTGGCAGGCCAGCGCCACCAGAGCCCTGTGCAACTTGTCAGGGAACCAGACATCATCCTGATCACAAAACGCCACGGGCATATTCTGGGGGGCATGGGCCAGCAGCCAGGCATAAGAGCGCATGACCCCCAGATGGCTGCCTCCCTCCGGGGCAGGCACGGCCACGCAGCGCCCCGCCCCTCCGGCCTGCGCCTGAAAACGATGCATGATGGCTGTACTGCCGTCGTGCGATCCATCGTCACGCCAGTACAGCACCCACTCCACCCCGCGCTGCTCCAGCAGGGAGGCCAGCAGGGCTTCCAGAAAAGCCGCGCCATTGTAAACGGACAGGAGAATACAGACCGTCGGGAGCGGGGCTACTGTCGCGCAGGCCAGGGCGGGCAGGCCACCACTGCCGCCATCCGCCAGCCGCCATGCGGGCCTTGGCTGCTTGTGTCGCACCTGTCTGCGCCTTTCCCCATGGGTTTGGGTCTTCACACCCACCACACGGCCGCGCAGGCCCGTTGGGTTGAAGGCAATGCGACACTCTAGGCAGCAACATCATAAAAATTCTTAAAGGACAGGCGGCCGATTTTATCCCTGCTTTCAAGTATTGGCTGTACACTCGCACCCAATGCTTTGACCTCTGCACGCCCGGCGGCCAGCACAGTTCTGGCCCCCTGTCTGACGGCCTTCCCTTGCGCGCCTGAAAGAGAGAACATGCCGCCCATGGCCCCGCACCCCACAGACAGACCGGAGATGTCGCACTGACCCTGCCACGCGAGACCGCCCGCAGCCCTGGCCTGCCACCACAGGCCACCATACCGGACCACTGGCGCGCCACCCCTTTCTACACCGCTCTGACACGCTCCATGGCCGGGCTATGCGCGGGGGCTGCCCTGACGGCCGAGAGTGCTATGCGCTTTCTTGTCATTGCCGCGCGGGCCTGCGCCTGTATCCGCCCCGCCCTGCACCCCCGCCCGGACTGGGCGCAGGACATGGCGGGGCCAACACCCCCACTACCAGACAGGCTGGCCGCCTGCCTGACAGACCTGTGGCCTCTGGCGCGCACGCAGCACGGCACCCTGCCACCCAGCCCACCCCCGGCCTCGCCCGAGTGGCTGCACACCGCATGGTCCCTCATCCGCCCCCCCTGCCAGATGATGGAAACCGGAGGGGACGAACGGCTGGACCCCGACCCCACCACCCGGCTGAACCGCTACGGCACCTGTGGCCACAGCAGGCCCGATGTGCTGGCATTTTCCTCCTCCACAGCGTCGTTTCCCTCCCCACTGGCCTGCACCGCAATGGAGGCTGCATGGTTTGGCCTCATGCAGGATCTGGCATACCAGCGCCCCTCCACCAGCATGGCCGAACTGCGTGCTTTTGTGGCTGCTCATTTCGGGGCGGACAGTGCCGGGCATGTTGTCATGGCCGCATCAGGCACCGACTGCTCTCTAGCGGCACTCGCGCTCTGTGCCATGGGGGGGGCGACCGTCAGCACCATTCTGCCCGGCGCGGAGGAGACAGGCAGCGGCGTGCCCATGGCCACCCTTGGCCGCCACTTTGCCCACCGCACGGCCCGAGGCATTGCAGTGGAACCGGGCCGGGTCATTGCCGGGTTTGCCGCGCATAACCTGTGCATCGCCATCCCACTGCGCACGCAGGATGGCACATTGCGGGCCGAAGCCTCTGTGCAGGCCGCCTGCGCGCAGGCCGTGACAGCCGCGCTGGCACAGGGCCACCGGGTGCTGCTGTATCTGCTCGATGTATCCAAAACCGGGCTGATGGCCCCAGCCCCCGACACCATCCGCGCCCTTCAGGCGCTGGACCCCGCACGGGTGGATGTGCTGGTGGATGGCTGTCAGGCACGGCTGACACCCGCCCATGTCCGCGCCTATCTGGCTCAGGGCTGGGCTGTCATGGTCACGGGCTCAAAGTTCTTTGCCGGCCCTGCCTTCTGCGGAGCACTGCTGCTGCCCGAACACTGGCGCGCCCGGCTGGAGACCGGCGCGTTACCCTCCGGTCTGGCCGATTACGCGCACCAGAACGAATGGCCACCGCTGCCTGCCGCACAGGCCACCCTGCCCACGGGGCTAAATAGCGGGCTGGTGCTACGCTGGACCGGTGCCAGAGCGGAAATGGCAGCCTTTGCCGCTGTCCCCGCCCGTGCGCGGCGCGTACGGCTGGGGCGTTTTCTCTCCGGGGTGGAGCACCTGCTACGCCAGTGCCCCTGCGTGCTGCCCGTGACTGCTGCCTCCCCCCGCCGCGCCCATCAGGACGACACCTGGGCTGGGCGGCAGAGCATTTTTTCCTTCCTCATCCTCGCACCGGGCGGGGCCGGGGTGCTGGACATGCCCCGCAGCCGCCTGCTGCACCGCTGGCTTCAGGCGGATCTGTCTGCCTGTCTGCCCCCCCACAAGGCCACACTGGCAGCCATGGCCTGTTATGTCGGCCAGCCTGTGGCCATGACCCACCCTCAGGCTCCAGGTAACATTGCCGGGGCATTGCGGATTGCCGCCAGCGCCCGCCATGCCGCCACACCCCAGCACGACCCCGCCGGGTTTATTGACAGCGAAATCAGCAAGGTCGGGCTGGTGCTGGACAAGATCGCGCTGATCCTGCGCCACTGGGACAGTGTGGCCCGGCACAACCCGGCCCCGACCCTCCCACTCGCCCCCGACACCCCGCCCCAGACCGCCTTTACGGCCTTGCGCTCCGCCCCGACTGAAAGCAAAAAAGACGCATGAGTGAACAGACAGCCTCCGACACCCCGTCCTCTCAGGATCATTTTCTTGACGGGCCAAAGCTGCCGCCGGGCATTACCCGCTTCTGGCTGATCCGCCACGCCCTGGTGGAGGAAAACGCCCGCATGTGCATGTACGGCAGCATGGATGTGCCGCTCTGCCCCGACAGCCTGATTGCCCAAAAGCCCATGTACCGTGCCCTGGCCGCCCGCCTCCCGCGCCCGGCCCACTGGTTTGTCAGCCCGCTGTCGCGCACGCGTGAGACCGCCCGCGCCATTGCCGAAGCCGGATACGGCACTGTGCCCCTGAAGGAAGAAGCCGAGCTGATTGAGCAGAACCTGGGCACCTGGCAGGGCATGCGCTACGCGGGGCTGCACCAGCACCTGACCCTACCCCCCCACCCCTTCTGGCCTGTCGGGGCCACGGAATGCCCCCCCGAGGGGGAAAGCATGATCGGGGTCTGCGCCCGTGTGGGCCGCCTGCTGGACAGGCTGGCCGTCACAAACGCGGGGCAGGACATGGTAGCTGTGGCGCATGGGGGTGTTATCCGCGCGGCACTGGCCCATGCCCTGCGGATCCATGCCGAAACGGCGCTGCATTTTTCGGTCCAGAACCTCTCGCTGACCATTCTGGAGCACCTGCCCTCCGGCTGGCGGGTAGTGACAGTCAACGAACTGCCGGGTATCTGACTCAGGCGCGAAAACCGCCGCGCCGGGGCCGGGGCGACTGACCGGCCCACCTGCGCCCATGTCCTTACTGGAGGGTTTTGCCCATGTCGTCCTCTCCCTCATCCCTCGGGGCCCTGGCGGTCACGGACCAGCTTTTTTTTGACCGCCCCGAAGCCACCCTCCAGCGTGACGAGGCCCAGAGCCTGACCCGCACCGCCCTAGAGGGCATGGATGACGGCGAACTGTATCTGGAATACCGGGAAAACGAGTCCATCGCGCTGGAAGACGGGGCCATCCGTTCGGCCTCCTTCAACACCAGCAGCGGCTTTGGCCTGCGCGCCGTGCTGGGCGAGGAAAGCGGTTTTGCCCATGCTGATGACCTGAGCCGCAACGCCCTGCTGCGCGCGACCGAGGCTGTCAGTGCCGTGCGGGCTGGCCGGTCGGGCCAGATTGCCGCCCCCCCACGCGCCACCAACCAGCGCCTGTATTCCGAAGCCAGCCCCCTGGCCGATTGTGACTTTACCACCCGTGCGGGCCTGCTGGCCGACATGGACGCCTATGCCCGCAGCCGCGACAGCCGTGTGGTGCAGGTCATGGCCTCGCTCTCGGGGGAATGGCAGGCTGTGCAGATTATCCGTGCCGATGGCACGCGCGTGGCCGACCTGCGCCCACTGGCACGGCTGAACGTATCCGTTGTGGTGGAGCAGGACGGGCTGCGCGAAAGTGGTGGCCACGGGCTTGGCGGCCGCTATGGCATAAGCCGCCTGCTGGAAGCTGACTGCTGGCGCGGCGCGGTGGACGAAGCCCTGCGCCAGGCACTTGTGGCCCTGTCCGCACAGGCTGCCCCGGCGGGCGAGATGGAAGTGGTGCTGGGTGCTGGGTGGCCCGGCATCCTGCTGCACGAGGCCGTGGGCCACGGGCTGGAGGGTGACTTTAACCGCAAGGGCACCTCGGTCTTTGCCGGGCGCATGGGCACGCGGGTGGCCGCACCGGGTGTGAGCGTGATTGATGACGGATCGCTCCCCGACCGGCGGGGCAGCCTGAACATTGATGATGAAGGCACCCCCACAGGCCGCACCACCCTGATTGAAGACGGCATTCTGACAGGCTACCTACAAGACAGGCTGAACGCCCGGCTGATGGGTGTGGCCCCCACCGGCAACGGGCGGCGGCAGTCCTATGCCCATGTGCCGCTGCCACGCATGACCAACACCTTCATGCTGCCCGGCAATGCCACCACCGAGGAGATGATCCGCTCGGTCAAGCGCGGGCTTTATGCCGTGCATTTTGGCGGCGGGCAGGTGGATATCACCTCGGGCAAGTTCGTCTTTGCCGCGTCCGAGGCTTACCTGATCGAGGACGGCCGCGTAACGGCCCCGGTCAAGGGCGCAACGCTGATTGGCAGCGGCGCGCAGGCCATGCACCAGGTGTCCATGATCGGGGGCAATCTGGAACTGGACCCCGGCATTGGCACCTGCGGCAAGGCCGGGCAGGGCGTGCCGGTAGGTGTGGGCCAGCCCACGCTGAAAATGACAGGGCTGACCGTAGGCGGCACAGCCTGAACCCTGCCACGGCCCGGCGGTGGGCATAGCGATGTTCTGTTCCCCGCCCCGCCATGCTAGAGCATGGGCCAATGGACGGTACGCCCGCCACAGGCGGGCCTGATGAGTGGAAGACAGAGTATGGTCGAAACCGAATTTCGCAGCCCCTTCATGCAGGAAGCCGCCGCACGCGGCTTTATCTTTCAGTGCACCGACCCCCAGGGGCTGGATGCGCTGATGGTGCAGGGACCTGTCGGGGCGTATATCGGCTTTGACCCCACGGCGGACAGCCTGCATGTGGGCAGCCTGATCCAGATCATGCTGCTGCGCCTGCTGCAACGCCACGGCCACCGCCCCTTTGCCCTTATGGGCGGCGGCACGGCCCGCATCGGGGACCCCTCCTTCCGGGAGGAAGCCCGCCGCCTGATGACGGAAGACATCATCCAGACCAATCTGGCGGGTATTGAATCCTGCCTGCGCCAGTTTCTGACCTTTGGGAATGCCCCCTCCGACGCACGGCTTGTCAACAATGCCGACTGGCTGGACAAGCTGGCCTATATCGACCTGCTGCGCGATGTGGGGGTCCATTTTTCCATCAGCCGCATGCTGGCGTTCGACTCCGTCCGCAGCAGACTGGAGCGCGAACAGGGGCTGACGTTCCTGGAGTTCAATTACTCCATCCTGCAATCCTACGACTTCCGCGAGCTCAACCGCAGGCAGGGCGTGCAGCTCCAGCTTGGCGGGTCTGACCAGTGGGGCAACATTGTCTCGGGCGTGGAACTTGTCCGCCGCACCGACCAGACCGCTGTCATGGGCCTGACAACGCCGCTGCTGACCACCGCATCGGGCGCCAAAATGGGCAAGACCGCCAATGGCGCTGTCTGGCTTTCCCCCGAGCGGATGAGCGCGTTTGACTACTGGCAGTTCTGGCGCAACACGGAGGATGCCGATGTCGGCCGCTTCCTGCGCCTGTTTACCGAACTGCCGCTGGAAGAATGTGCCCGGCTGGAAGCCATGACCGGGGCAGATATCAACGACGCCAAGAAGGTTCTGGCCACCGAGGCCACAGCCCTGTGCCATGGCCGCGTAGCCGCCCTTGCCGCCGCCGAAGCTGCCCGCCAGACCTTTGAGGAAGGTCGCGTTACCGCTGCTGACCTGCCTGTACACACCATGCCCGCCGCCCAACTGGCCGAGGGTGTTCCCGTCTTCCGCCTGCTGGTGGAGACCGGGCTGGCCAAAACCAATGGCGAGGCCCGCAGGCTGGTGCGCGGGGGTGGCGCACGGCTGAACACGGTTGTTGTGGAAGATGAAAACCGGGTGATCTCGACACAGGATATGGTCGATGACGGGATCCGGCTTTCTGCTGGACGCAAGCACCACATTCTGATCAAGCTGGAAGACTGACACCGCCCCACCACCACGCTGTTAAGGGGAGCAACCATCATGAAGCGCATAGTCCTGAGCCTGTCCGCCCTGAGCCTGCTTGCCACGCTGTCGGGCTGTGGCGGGCCGCCACCACGCGGTGGCATGTATGGGGGTGGAGGCGGCGGTTATGGATACGGGTACGGCTATGGCCGCCCAGCCCCACCACCCCCGGCCTACGGCGGCTGGGGCGGCGGTGGCGGATGGCGACCGGGTGGCGGTGGTCCACAGGGAGGCATGGGCCCTGGCCCCCAAGGCAGGCCCGGTGGTGGACAGCCCGGTGGCTGGCAGCAGGGCGGCCGACCCCAGGGTGGGGGTGGCCCCGGCAACAGACCGGGTGGTGGGCAGAATAACGGCCCCAGCATACGCCCCGGTGGCAGACCGGGCGGTGGTTCTGGCTGGGGGGCTGGCAACAGGCCACAGGGCGGGCCTGGTGGCGGTGGCCAGCAGGGCAGACCCCAAAGAGGCGGCAATCGCCCCGGTGGTGGGCAGGATGGCGGCCCACCCCGCCGCTAGGCTTTGGTGACGGAACCAACACCAGAAGGCTGGGGGTGACCCCAGCCAGGGAAGCCCCTTACTCGCCACGCAGGTCACGCTGCCATGCTGAAATTATGCCAACCAATGAAAACAAAAGAATAAAAGTTTTTGGGTGTTCCCTTTTTTCAAAAAGGGGACAGTCTTCGCAGCTTTTTGAAAAAAAACTTCACCAAAAACTTTTATCTTTTTTAGAGTATTCTGCTGCAATACTCGCAGAGAGTTCTTGCTCTCAATCACGTCTGCTTGACAGCACACGCCACACACAGGCCCATGGCAGATATGGACACACTCAGCCTGATTGCCCTGCTGCTAACCCTGTCGGCTGGTTTCAGCATTCTCAACCACCATACGCTGCGCCTGCCAGTAACCATTGGGGTGCTGGTATTTTCGCTGCTGACCTCCCTTCTGGTCATGGCGCTGAACCCGCTGATACCCGCCTATGACCTGCTGGCCCTGCCACGCTCAGTACTTGGTGCCATCAACCTGCCGCACACGCTGCTCAATGGTGCCTTGTCCTTTCTGCTGTTTGCAGGGGCCATGCAGGTCAGTCTGGCGGACATGAAAGCCCGCCTGCTCTCTGTAACAGCGCTGGCTATTCTCGGCACAGTTCTGTCTGTTCTTCTACTGGCAGGGGCAAGCTGGTCTGTCTTTGCCCTGCTGCACCACCCGGTGCCCTTTATCTGGTGTGTAGTGCTGGGGGCAATCCTTGCACCGACCGATCCTGTCTCGGTCGTCGGCATGCTCAAACGCCTTGGCCTGCCCGCCCCCCTGCAAGCTATTTTTGCAGGAGAAAGCCTGTTTAACGATGGTGTGGGCGTTGTGATTTTTGGCGTGACAATCGGGCTGGCCACAGGGGACAGCCAGACCTTTGCCACACAGGATCTGGCACTGGCCTTCTGCCGCGAAGCTCTGGGAGGCGGCATACTGGGGGCCATAACCGGCTGGATTGCACTGCATGTTCTTAAAAACCAGCGTGACCCGCATATCGACCTGCTGGTGTCGCTAGCCCTCGCAACAGGCACCTTCAGCCTTGCCAATCAGCTTGGCATGTCCGGGGCCATTGCCGTTGTGGTGGCGGGGATGAGCTTTGGCACAAACCGCAGCCACGCCATTCTGGATGCCCCCTCCCGCAAGGAACTGGATGCCGCCTGGGGGCTGATTGATGAAGTGCTGAATATTCTGCTGTTTTTATTGATCGGCTTTGAAATTCTGGACATCACCCTGCACCCCTTTGTGCTGGCGGTTATGCTGTGTGTCATTCCCCTTTCCATTGGTGCGCGGGGGCTCAGCGTCTTGCTGTCCACCCTGCCTGTGTACCTACGCAAGCGTGGCAATGGGCGGATGCTGGCCATTCTGACATGGGGGGGCCTGCGTGGGGGTATTTCTGTTGCGCTGGCACTGGGGCTGCCTGCTGGTCCCCTGCGCGACCTGCTGCTGCCTGTCTGTTATGGGGTGGTTGTCTTCACCATTCTTGTGCAGGGTCTGACCATGGAACGACTGGCCCGCAAGCTCTACCCAACACCATAAGCCCTTTTAAAAAGACAAAAGTTTTTGGTGAAGCTTTTTCCAAAAAGCTTCAAAGACCTTCATCTTTTTGAAAACCCGAATACAACGCGGCCCTCAGTCGTCCAAACGGGCACTGCGACCTCGTTTGATCGTGGCCCGGTGGGCTTTGCCGTCCAGCCTGCGCTGGCGGGAGGCACGACTGGGCCGGGTCGCGACCCGAAAAGCCGGACGATGGGCAGCCTCACGAATAAGCCCGGCCAGACGCTCCACCGCGTCCTCCCGGTTGCGCTGCTGGGTGCGAAACCGCCGTGCGGTAATCACAATCACCCCATCCCGCGTCGCCCTGGTGCCTGCGACCTCCAGCAACCGGGCGCGCACCCGCTCAGGCAACGAGGGTGAGCGGGCCGCATCAAACCGCAACTGGGCCGCTGTAGCCACCTTGTTGACATTCTGCCCCCCAGGGCCGGATGCCAGAATGTAGCTGACCTCCAGTTCGGACTCGGCCAGACACAGCCCAGGGAGAATGTGGATTACTGTTGCCATCTGCGCGGCATAGCATGTTTTGCCATGGGGGGAATTGCTTACCAGCGGGCCGTGCCAAACATTCAGGCTGGTTCCAGATGCCTCGCGCATCACGACCCTCCGTCACACATGCTGCTGTCCCGGATTGATACAATGTATCGGAAACGCCGCGATGACCCGGAGTATGTGCCCCGACAGGCACAGGAGTGCGCTGTCAAAAACGCACTGATAGCAATGGTCTCTGGCGTCAGACAGCCACCGGACCATGTATTGCAGACAAATTTTCAGAAAATGGCTGGGGCGGGAGGATTCGAACCTCCGCATGGCGGAATCAAAATCCGCTGCCTTACCGCTTGGCTACGCCCCAACAACACGCCTCAAGACACTGGCAAAGCCCAGCGCCATACGGCGTGGCTCCCTTTTACGCTGAACTGGCGGGTTTCGTAAAGACCACCTGTCGCATGAAATCGGCCCCGTGTTTTAAGACCATTCCCCAGTGGTGCTGGTTGTATCGTCAAACGATGTATCGGCCTGCACACTCTCTGTCTGCACCAGGTCGGGCAGCCCGGTTGTGCCGTCCTCCGCAGCCTCTGCACTTGCAGGAAACAGGCCAAACCGACCGGCCTGATCCAGTGCCTGATCCAGTGCTGCCATGGTGCTGCCCATGTCGGGGTTTTCGTCCTTTTCCCAGGCCCGCAGCGCATGGGTCCAGACACCAACAAGCGCCCCCACCCGCACAACACCGGCCGGGCCAGTAGCCTCGACACCAGCGGCATCAGCCATCCAGCGCATGCTCTCCAGCGTAGCCCCCCCCAGCAGCACAGCCTGCGCGGGGTTGAAAGGCAGGGCGCGCAGCACCGCACGCAACCCGTTGCGATACTGCTGGAAAACATCCAGTCGGCGCATCAGCAGGTCAAACAGGCGTTCGCGCACGCTGCCGCCCGCCATATCGTCCGACAGGGCCACATCGTCCGCCATACGGCCCAGACGCAGCAGAATGGAAAGCTGCAACGGAAAACGCTGCCGGGCCAACGACAGGGACAGCCCAGCATGGCGGGCCGCGTCCACGACGGAAACCCGCGCCCAGCCACGCTCCTCAGCCAGTGTCAGGGCCGAAGCAACAAGGGCTATATCGAAATCGTCAGTATCCATGCCAGAAGCCTGTCAGCGTAAACGTGAAAAACAAGGGGTAAACACCCCCTCCGGGCCGTCGTGTCAGCCTGCCAGTTCCCCGGCGCGGTTAACAGCCGCAGCCACCGCATCGGTGGTTATACGCGGCCAGGCCTCGGGCTGCATCAGCACGGCCAAGGCGGCGGCTGTAGTGCCACCGGGGCTTGTCACGTTGCGGCGCAGTTCCTCCGCATCGGTGGGCAGTTCGTGCAGCATACGGCCAGCCCCGTAAATGACCTCCCGCGCCAGGGTGCGCGCCACCGGGGCGGGCAAGCCCTGTGCCTGCCCTGCTTTTTCCAGCAGTTCGGCCAGCAGGAAGACA
The DNA here is from genome assembly GCF_008365315.1 of Acetobacter vaccinii. Classification (NCBI taxonomy): domain Bacteria; kingdom Pseudomonadati; phylum Pseudomonadota; class Alphaproteobacteria; order Acetobacterales; family Acetobacteraceae; genus Acetobacter; species Acetobacter vaccinii. The sequence goes on from NZ_CP043506.1 coordinate 1,069,006, forward strand.
TAGGCCGGACCACTGCCCGAAACACCCGTGACCGCGTCTATCAGGCTTTCACGCTCGACCCAGACCGTCTCGCCCACGGCGCGCATCAGGCTGTCGCAATGCTGCTTCTGCTCTGCTGTAGCAGTAAGTGGCGCATACAGCCCGCACATACCCGCCCCCAGCAGGCTTGGGGTGTTGGGCATGGCGCGGATTATGGTGGGCTGGGTCGCCGTTGCACCGGCAGCAAAGGCGGCCTCCAGGCTGGCAACAGTCCGCCCGGCCATGACCGACAGCACTGTGGCCTGCGGGTAACGCGCCGCCAGTTCGGCCAGTACGCCATCGGCCTTCTGGGGTTTGACCGCCAGCACGATAACATCGGGCACAAACCCTGCGGGAATATCGGCCACCGCACGCACAACCCTGTGCGGGGCGGGCAGGTCGGACAGGTGGCGGTCCAGCACGACGGAGGGGGCAAGCCCCCCTGCCAGCCAGCCCTGCACCATGGCGCTGCCCATCTTGCCGCACCCGGCCAAAAGAATGGAGGGAAGGGGGGTGGTCATTCAGGCTTCTCCCTGACAATCGAGCAGGGCCATGGCCAGCGCACCCTGTGCATCCAGCCCTTCGGCCAGAAAGAAACGGAACGCGGGGTAGAAACGCTCACACTCGTTGATGGCGATGTCGATCATGTCTTCAAAAATATCAGCACCGATATCCGCCCCGCGCAGCAGCAGGGCGTGGCGGAACAGCAGCACGCCGTCTTCCATATCCACGCTGAAATGTCCGACCCAGATCTGCTCGTTGGCAAGGCCGATCAGCTCATACAAAGCCGTACGGCGCTGGGGGTCGGCCCGTAGGTCAAACGCGCAGGTAAACAGGATGGTACCCAGTTCGGCCGACCAGGAAAAAAACAGACCGTAGTCACACCACCGGGCCGGGGCTTCGGCCGCCATTTCGGTGGGGGTGCAACGGTCGAATGTCCAGCCCAGCCCCCCGATAACCTGTTCCATCAGGTCCAGCGGGTTGGCGGGGATTGTCGCGGTGTCCGTGCTCAAGGCTGGCATGGCGGGGTTCTCCGTGCCTGCGGCAAAAAAGGGGAGACTGGGGTAAAGGGGGTGGACGCCGGAACCTTCAGGCTCCGGGTGCTGTCAGCACGCTTTCCAGCACCGCCACGCGCTCTTCCAGCGCGGCAAGGCGCTGTTCGGCTTCTTCCTGCCCGATGCGGGCGCGTGCAGCCAGCTCACGCATGACCTCAAATTCCTCACGGCGGACAACCTGCAGGCTGGTCAGCACCTCATCCACACGGCTGCGGACGATGGCGTTCATTTCCTCACGCACGCCTGTCAGGGCGGAAACGGCCCCACCGGCCACACCGGCAAGATCATCAAAAAAGCGGGGTCTGTCAGCCATGACCAGGGTCTCCATTCAATCCGTTGCGGGCGGGCATGGGGGGCTGCCAGCCTTCAATACTGCAACATCATATAGAGAATAACGGGATGGGCTAACAGATGTCATGCCCTACTTTGCGTGATTTGCCATACCCAGGCACCCGCAGGCTTTTTGCGCCATCCATTGACCACCCACAAGGCAGATCCCATTATCTGAAAAGAATATGGAAAAATAACGGCATGGGCGGCAGGCTGTGCAACACCTGCTGACACCCCCGATGGAGACAGCGCTCCCATGGACAGATCAGCGGCGGCGGCGTATTTCGGACCCCGCCTGGCGGCACAGGCCCAGCCGGGACAAAACGGCTCTGTGGCCTGCCCCGCAGCCCGGCCAGGAAAAGGAGAAACAGCATGAGCGGGCATGACCCCTATACAGTGCTGGGCATAACCAAAACCGCAAGCCAGGATGACATTCGCAAGGCCTATCGCAAGCTGGCCAAACAGTACCACCCTGACCTGAACCCGGGCGACACCAAGGCGGAAGAAAACTTCAAGGCCGTCAACCAGGCCAACGACCTGCTGTCCGACCCGGAAAAACGCGCCCGTTTTGACCGTGGGGAAATTGACGCCAACGGTCAGGAACGCGCACCCCAAGGCTTTGGCGGTGGTGGTTTTGGCGGCTTCCACCCTGGTGCTGGTGGCGCTGGCATGGGCGGCTTTAACGAGGAAGACCTGAGCGACCTGTTCGGCGGCATGTTCGGCGGGCGTGCCCGCCGTGCAGGGCCACGCAAGGGGGCGGATTCCTCCTACTCCCTCAAGGTCAGCTTTCAGGACGCGGTCAACGGCACAACCTCACGCGTGAACCTGCCTGACGGCAGCACGCTGGATGTACGCATCCCGCCCGGGATCGAGGACGGGCAGGTGCTGCGCCTGCGCGGCAAAGGGGCCGCAGGCCCCGGCGGTGGCCCGGCGGGAGATGCGCTGATTACCGTCAGCGTAACCCCGGACCCGGTCTTTACCCGTGACGGCGCGGACCTGCGCGAAACCCTGCCCATTGACCTGAAAACCGCAGTCCTTGGCGGTTCCATTACCGTGCCCACACCGTCGGGCGCAGTACGGATGAACGTACCCGCAGGCTCTGACAGTGGTTCTATCCTGCGGTTGCGGGGCAAGGGTGTGCAGGCCCACGGCACCAGAGCGGCGGGCAACCTGTACGTGACCCTTCAGGTCAAGGTCGGCAAGCCGGATGCCGCGCTGGAGGCTTTCCTTAAAAGCTGGACACCCGCACAGGGCTGACCCAGCCTACAGGCTGTGCCTGGGGTGGGTCTGAACAGCCCACCCCGGAAGCATCAGGGCGTAGCAGCGGGTTCGTCATCATCGCGGTAGAGGGGCAGTTCCAGCGTGTGACCGTCCTTGCGCACCACCACGATCTGGGCGCTGTTCTGTGACACCAGGCTCATGCTGATCTTGAGCGTATCCTGCGTGCCAGCCCATGTGGTGTCATTGACCTTGGCGAGCGAGAAATGGGCCTGCCCCACCACCTTGGCGTAGGTGTCGGGCAGAGTGACCAGCAGGCGGGCCGCAGGCCCCATGGCGCGGTTACCCGCCACCATGACGGGGTCGATATTGGCCATGACAGACCACTTACCCATAAAAGCCGCCATGGTGTAATGGCCTGCCTGTGCGGGTGCAGCAGCCTTGGTGGCGGGAGCCGCTGCCTTGTCCGCCGCGCCACTGGCGGCCAGAGCGGGAGAGGCCACAAGCCCCGCCGAGAGAAGAAGAAGTGGAAGACGGGTCATGCCTGCTCCATGCAAAAACATTAAAAGCCGAATGTTATTTGCCCTGTTCCAGCCCGGCCCGTCCAGCCTTGCCCCTGACTGCGGGCTTGACGAAAGCCCATCTGGGGTTGGATAAATCTGACATGAACTTACACAGACGCAGGGCAGCATTGCGAAAAACGGGAAGAGGCAGGCCATGAGCAACACACAGGACACCACAGCCGCCCCCCCCACCCAGGCCGCAGCACAGCCTGCCACCCTACAGGCCGAAATGCGCAGCGCCCTGTCGCGCCCCCCGGTGCTGACCCCAGCCCCCGCCACACCCGCCGCCCCTGTTGTGGAGGTTATCTCCCTTCAGGAAGCCGGGCAGATGGCCGGGGCCATGGTGTTTGTGCTGGGTGTCATGGCCCTGACCCTGCATGCCATGGGCTACGCGGGCTACTAAGCCACCCGCGCTCAGACAGCCGGATCACAATACGCTCCACAGGGGCCGGCCCCAGCCCCTATTCGTGCCGCAGGGTCAGCACCAGCACGTCCCGGTAGGCGGGGCGCGTGGGGTCCATGGGTTCAACCGCTGTCACACCATGGTAAACGCGGCTGTCATTGACAAAGGCCGTATCCAGCGGGTCTGTCAGGGTAAAGCTGCCTACCAGCCTGCGGTTGAGGTCGTGGATGGATGTTTCCCCACAGGCAATGTTCTCACGCCGGATCATAGCCACGCAGACCCAGTCCACACCATCGCGGTGCAGCCCTTCGGGCGTGGGCATGCCCACGTGCTCCGGGCTGGCCTCGATCCGGAACTGGTGCATTTCCGCATGCCAGGACTGGGGCTGGCGTTCGGCCGGGGTCAGGTCGGTTGCGACCTGATACACAAGCCGCATAATGGCATGCAGGGCCGGGTGTTCCGCCACGGCAGGCAGAACAGGCTCAAACCACCGCTCCACCCCACCATTGAGGGTATTGTAATCCCGGCTCTGGTAATGGGGCTGGTGCGGCTTGGGCACGATTTCCCCCGCAGCCAGCGAGAACGTGGCGTAACGCCGCCGCCTGTAGCGGCCCCCATCGGCCATGTAGCGGTCCATGCCCAGGTCGTTCCAGCTTGCGGCAAAGCTGTCCCACTGGCTCAGGCCGTAATGCTCCAGCACGGGCCGCAGGGCGCTGGCCCGCATCAGGGCAAAACCATCGCGCTCCAGCGGGGTTTCAATAGCGTGCAGGACAGCCCCCGCGGCAGGCGCGGGGGGTGGGGTATCGGTCATGATCGCGGCTTTCCGAACGTGTGGCCGGTGGATTAATCCCGCGCGGCTGGTGCCGAGGATGGCTCTGTTGGCCTGCCTGTGTCCATCGGGCTAGGGGGCATGGCGTCCAGCGCCAGGTGCATGGGCAGGTTGGGCGGGGTCGTGCTGTAGCTGGTGTTGACATAGAACTTAACGCCAGCCTGCGTCATGCTCTGGGCTGTCCGGCGATAGAATTCACGCTGGACCTTCCACTTCATCATCGGAGCAGTTTTGATGATGCCGAGCAGCACCGCGCCATTCTGGTCGGAACTATCCACCCCAAGGTCCATGTAGTCGGAGAAGATGAGCGAACGGAACGCCTCCTCCTGCCGCATGGTGCGGATGGTGTCCTTGAAGATCTCGGCCACTTTCTCTGTATCTTCCCCCAAATCCAGCGTCTGACGGACGATGATCTGGTTAAAGTCCTTGGCCGTGTTGGCAATCGAGGTCACGGAGGAAAAGGGGATGATGTGCAGGTCACCGTCAAACGCGCGCACACGCAGGGTGCGGATGGACAGATGCTCCACAGTGCCCGCAATACCCCCGGTCGTCACCCAGTCCCCTACCTGAATGGCGTCTTCGGCCAGCATGAAGAAGCCGGTGATAACGTCCTTCACAAGGCTCTGTGACCCAAAGGACAGGCCAACGCCCAGAATACCAGCCCCAGTCAGCAGCGGTGTGACGTTAATGCCGATCTGCGACAGCGTTGTGACCGATACCAGAATGATAATGACCACCAGCAGCACGGTGCGGATAATCGGCAGCACCGTACGCAGGCGCGAGGCGCGCGACATCTGCGCCGAGGAGGAATAGCGCGAGATCTGCTTGTTCAGGATCCCGTTCACCACCTCCCACGCCAGCACGGCAATGGTCAGCCCTACCAGCAGGCACAGCAGCGCACTGGTCAGCCGCAGCCCCAGCGCGGAGGTAAAGAGGAAGGACAGTGCAGGCACGCTCCAGCTCTGTGCCAGCCCCACCGCCGTACCAAACAGGATAAACCCGGTCGTGATCCGGCGGACAAACGGATAGTAAAAATCCGCCCGCTTCTGCAGGTCCGGATATTGTTCCTGCATGGCCGGGCTGACCCGGAACAGCCGGTCCTGCAAGCCATACAGCAGCAGCGCCACAACGCGCGACAGCACAAGGCAAAGGAAGCTGAGCACCGACCCATGCAGCAGCCACTGGTAGCCACCCTTAAGGTGGGCCGCCCACACAAACCACAGTGCCAGATCAAGGAACATGACCGGCACCCACCACAGCCGCGCCAGCGACCCGGCAAAGGCCCACAGGGCATTCTTCTTACGCTCGGACGAGGGTTGCAGCGCATCCCCCACAATCCGGCGGATACGCCACAGGAAGGCCGCAACAATCAGATGCTGGATCAGCACCACCGCGCGCAGCATGGCATCCACCCCACGCTGGGCCAGGTCAAATTCCCCCCCCAGTGTGGACAGGCAGATCACAATGGACGGGGCCGCCACCAGCACGTTCCACCACCGGGTCAGCACCCGGGCTGTGGAGTCAGAGGCCGGAATAAGCCGGATAGCGGGGGAGTGCTGGACCAGCAGGGTCTCCACCACCAGGTAGAGCCCGCGGGCAATCACATAGGCATTGGTCAGGGTCAACGTGACGGTGCGTGACTGCTCGGTGCCGGGCAGGAACTCCGCTCCCATATAGCCCAGCAGCATACAGACCCCCACCGGCACCAGCTTGAGCAGAAAGTGCATGAGGTTGTAAGGCACACGCGACAGATAGCGCAGGACCTCGTCCCCACGGCGCTGGTCGGTTTCACGCGTCTGGGTGGTGTCCTCGCCTTTGGCCGACATGCTCTGCGCCACAGCCTGGCGGGCCTGACGGGCCTCGGCCATGCTGGTCACCTTGCGCAGGGGTTTGCGCAGGGCAATGCTGGTGGCCCGCTCGGCCACAATCGCCACCGCCAGCACCAGGAATGCGCTGCTGAAGGCCTCGATCAGCGTCTTACGCAGGGTCTGGTCACGCATGACATCGCGGAACCATTCCCCCACAAACTCCAGGTCCTTGAACAGGCTGGTAAAGTTGCTGACATAGCCCTGCGCTGTGGAGGTCAGGCCGTGCAGCTCGGTATGCACATCGTCGGTAATGACAGGCTTGCTGCCCCCGCCCGTGGCAGCCTGCGCGGCAGGCAGTCCCTTGGCCATGAGAGAGAGTGTTTTGGAAAACTCCTCCCGCTTCTGGGGGTCGTTCAGGATGGTCAGAAGCTGCTTGGCATCCTGCTGTGTCATGGTCCCCGCAGCGGGGGCGGCTGTCTGGGCATGGGCGGCAGGGCTTGCCAGCATAAGCGCAAGACAACACAGCGCCATGGCCAGACAACGGGCCACAAGGCCACGCGCAGCGGCCGTAGCCCGCGACATCTGGAGGGCAGGAGAACGGTCGAGGCTTCTGGCCGTCATGCGCCGTATCCTTTTGCTGATAAAGAGAGAGGAAAAGCGAAGTGCCACCGCATTCCATACAGGAAAACGCCCCCCAGGGGCAAAGCGGTACGGCACGGGCGGCCTAGTGGCCAGCGGGCAGGGCGGGCGGGCCTGCACGGCCCGCGCACCCCTGCGCGCTCAGTCGTGCGGCTGAAAGGGTACGGCCTGCCCATTGGCGCGGCGCACCACCATGGTGCGGGCAATCAGGTCATGCAGCCCCTGCTTGCGGCGGGTAAATGCCACCATCAGCACGCCGATGTAGAAGAAGGGGAAGGAAATAAACGCCTTGATGACAAAGCGCAGCGTAGCCCGCCAGAACCCCACGCGCCCGCCATCATACGTGACCAGCCGCAGGCGGCAGGCCATCTTGCCCGGTGTGGCCCCCAGGTGGGAGGACTGAAAGAGGATGAAATACACCGCAGGCACCAGCGCCAGGCACAGGCTGGGGCCATGCCACACGCCCGTATGCACATACGGCACCAGAACGGACACGTGCTGCGGCTGGAGGTAGGACGCCACATCCACCACATCCATACTGCGGCCCGACCCGTCGGGAATGGGCAGTTCCTTCCATTGCAGGGAAATATCGGGGCCGATGAAAAAGCCCAGCACGGTCTCGATCACACCCAGGATGACGGCATCAATCAGGAACGCCCATACCCGCCACCAGAACCCGGCATAAACCCACAGGGGTGCCGCGCCATTACCTGGCGGGGGCGCACCATAAGGGGTGGAAGGCTCGCCCCAGCCAGGGGGCAGCGAAGAGACGGACATAAAATCAGGTTCCCTCATCCGGGGTGGGCCGGGCCAGAAACGGGCAGCGGCCGCCTTGGTGTCAGCTCCGGTACGAGCCGTTGATATCAATGTAGCCGTGGGTCAGGTCGCAGCTCCATGTCCGGGCGGAACCCTGGCCAAGCCCCAGATCGACAGCAATGTCGATATCCTGCCCCTTCATATGCGCGACCACGGGGGTTTCATCATACCCTTCGCGCACGGTGCCATCGCTGGCAATGCACACGCCACCGATGGACACGCTCAGCGTATCCCTGTCGGCTGGTTCACCGCATTTGCCAACGGCCATGACAATCCGGCCCCAGTTGGCGTCTTCCCCCGCGATGGCGGTCTTGACCAGCGGGGAATTGCCAATGGCCATGCCCACGCGCCAGGCGGACTCGTCCGACACAGCGCCCGTCACGGTAATGCTCATCATCTTGGTCGCACCCTCGCCATCGCGGATGACCATCAGGGCGAGGTCATGCAACACGGCGTTCAGCGCGGTGCGGAAGTCAGCCAGTTCTGGCGCGCTCAGCGCATCAACCGTTTCCGCCACGGGCGGGTTGGCCGCAGCCCCGGTGCCAAACAGCAGCACCATGTCGGAGGTGGAGGTGTCGGAATCAACAGTAATGCAGTTAAATGTGGTGCGCACACCCGCCGACAGCAGCGCCTGCAACACAGGGGCGGGCAGGGCGGCATCGGTCGCAATAAAGGACAGCATGGTGGCCATGTCTGGCGCAATCATGCCGCTACCTTTGGCAATACCCTGAATAACCACCTCAACACCGCCAATCCGGGCCTTGCGCACAGCCGCTTTGGGGAAGGTGTCGGTGGTCATGATCCCACGGGCGGCGGCTTCCCACCCGGTGTCGCTCAGCGCGTCATGCAGGGCGGGCAGGGCGGTGGTAATCCGTTCGGCGGGCAGTACTTCCCCGATCACGCCGGTGGAGGCCAGACAGACCTGCTCGGGCGTACACCCGGCAAGCTGTGCGGCAGCCTCGGCCGTAAGGCGGCAGGTTTCACGCCCGGCGCGGCCGGTAAAGACGTTGGCATTGCCCGCATTGACAACAAGCGCACGGGCCTGCCCGCCGGGCAGGATAGCGCGGCACCAGTCCACCGGCGCGCCGGGGCATTTGGTGCGGGTAAACACCCCCGCCAGCGTAGTGCCGGGGGCAAATTCCGCCAGGACAAGGTCCGTCCGGCCCTTGTAGCGGATACCGGCCGCAACGGCGCCAAGGCGCACGCCACGCACAACCCCAAGCGGGGGCAGAGGCAGGGCAAGGGGGGATACGGGCAATGTCTGCGCCATCTGGCGGAATCCTCGGGGGTGGTCAGGTCTTTGCGCCCCCGTAACCGGGGGCGCAAAGGGGTGGTTTAACTTACTTCTTGGGGGCTGCCTGGCCGGCCGCCGGAGGGGGCGCGTCGGGCAGGGGCTTGCCGGTGTTGGGGTCAAAACGCACGATCTTGGTGCCACCAGCAGCGTGGTCAACAGCCTCACGCACGTATTTCTGGATCAGAGCCTGACGGATCTTGTCCTTGACCTCATCCAGCTTGGGCACAGCCGCCGTGCGGGTGTCGAGCACCTGAATAACGTGGTAGCCATACTGGCTCTTGACCGGGGTGCTGCTGATTTCACCCTTCTTCATGGAGAAGGCGGCGTCGGAGAAGGCGGGGATCATGTCGGCCTTCTTGAACCAGCCCAGGTCGCCGCCGTTCTGCTTGGCGCTGCCCTTGTCGGTGGACACTTCGGCCGCCAGCTTGGCAAAGTCGGCGCCAGCCTTCAGCTTCTTGATCACGTCCTTCGCTTCGGCCTCGGTCGCCAGCAGGATATGGCGGGCGTGCACTTCTTCTTCAGCAGGCTTGCTGGCGTAGTTCTGCTCGTAATACTGCTTGACGGCATCATCCGTCAGATGCGGCATAACCTGCTGGGACAGCCACGCGTTCTGCAGGGCGCTGTCGGCGGCAGTGGCCATCAGCTTCTGCGTTTCGGGGTTTTTGTCCAGACCGACCTTGCGGGCCGCAATCAGGATGGCCTTCTGGTCCACCAGCTGGTTGACCAGCATGGGGTAGATCATGTTGGGCGGCAGCTGGCGCAGCTGTGCGGGCACGCTGGCCATGGCACCCTGCACATCGGCCAGGGTGATTTTTTCACCATCGACCGTTGCCACGACCGTGTCGGGGCCGGGCGCTGCCTTGTCCGCTGCTGCGGGAGCTGCCGCCGGAGCCTTGGCGTCAGCCGCGTGAGAGAAGGACGAAAAGGACGTGGAGCCCAGCAGGGCGGCAGCCACCAGGGCAAAAGCAGGGGTTTTGAACCGCATGAGGTAAACACCTTGAAGCCAATAAAAACAGTCCGTCATGTATGGCGGAGCCTCCGTGCCCCGGCAAGCCCTGTATGCTTGCCCACCCCCGGCCCAAGCCATCTGGCACCCACCCGGCCCCCGCAAAAGGCGGCGTGGCAGGGTGCCCACGCAGGCTGCATGAAAGCCCACAGGCGGCACCAAAGGGCCGCTCTTGGTTGACCGCAACCCGGCGCGGTCCTATTTTGCCTGCCAAGCCACGCCACGCCACTCCTGCTTTACCTGCCGCGCACGCCTGTTCCAGCGCGGGAAGGGCCTGTGCAGGAGTGATTTACTGCCCCGGAAAGGTGTTCATGCTTTCACGCTTCGTCCGCGCCCTGTTCGGCACCGCAAACGACCGGACACTCAGGGCCTTCCAGCGCCGGGTGTCGGATATCAACGCGCTAGAACCCCGGATGCAGGCGCTGGACGATGCCGGTCTGGCCGGTATGACAACCCAGCTCCGTGACAGGCTGGCCCAGGGCGCCACGCTCGATGACCTGCTGCCCGAAGCCTTTGCCGTCACGCGCGAGGCTGCGCGCCGGGTGCTGGGCATGCGCCATTTTGACGTGCAGCTTATTGGCGGCATGGTGCTGCACGCCGGGCGCATTGCGGAAATGCGCACGGGCGAAGGCAAGACCCTGGTGGCAACGCTGGCTGTGTACCTCAGCGCCCTGTCAGGCAAGGGCGTGCATGTTGTAACCGTCAACGACTATCTGGCCGCGCGTGACGCCGCCGAAATGGGCAGGCTTTACGCATTTTTGGGCCTGAGCACGGGCGTAATCGTGCCCAATATGCCCGACGAGGCCCGCCGCCAGGCGTATGCCGCCGACATTACCTACGGCACCAATAACGAATTCGGCTTCGACTACCTGCGCGACAACATGAAATACCAGTTGTCGGAAATGGTGCAGCGCCCCTTCCACCACGCCATTGTGGACGAGGTGGACTCCATCCTGATCGACGAAGCCCGCACCCCGCTGATCATCTCCGGCCCGGCGGAAGACAGTTCCGACCTGTACCGCGCGGTCGATACAGTCGTGGCCCAGCTGGTGCAGGACACCGAAAGCTACGAGAAGGACGAAAAGTTCCGCTCCGTCATCCTGACCGAGCACGGGTCGGACCAGGTGGAAGCCCTGCTGCGTGACGCAGGCGTGCTGGACGAGGGCGGGCTGTACGACCTGCACCACGTTGCCGTGGTGCACCATGTGCAGCAGTCGCTGCGCGCCCACACCCTGTTCACCCGCGATGTGGATTACATCGTGCGCGGGGGCAAGGTTGTCATCATCGACGAATTTACCGGTCGTATGATGGAAGGCCGCCGCTACTCCGACGGGCTGCACCAGGCACTCGAAGCCAAGGAACATGTCGAGGTCCAGCAGGAAAACCAGACGCTGGCCTCCATCACCTTCCAGAACTTCTTCCGCCTGTATCCCAGGCTGTCGGGCATGACCGGCACCGCCATGACGGAAGCAGACGAATTTGCTGAAATCTACAACCTTGACGTTGTGGCCATCCCGACCAACCGCCCCGTGTCGCGCAAGGACGAGGATGACGAAATCTACCTGACAGAGGCTGAAAAATTTGCCGCTGTCGTCAAGCTGATCCACGAGGTGCACGAGCGCGGCCAGCCCATTCTGGTCGGCACCACCTCGATCGAGAAAAGCGAGACTCTGTCCGACCTGCTCAAGCGCGAGGGCATCCCCCACCACGTACTCAACGCCCGCTTCCACGAAATGGAAGCCAAGATCGTGGCGCAGGCCGGGGCACCGGGGTCCATTACCATTGCCACCAACATGGCCGGTCGCGGCACCGACATCAAACTGGGCGGCAATGTGGAAATGCTGATCGCCCAGGAACTGGGCGATGCCGAGGACACACCAGAACGCGCCGCCGCCGAGCAGGCCATCCGTGATCGTGTCAGCGCCGACCACGAAATTGTCCGCGCCGCAGGCGGGCTGTATGTGATCGGCACCGAGCGGCACGAAAGCCGCCGGATCGACAACCAGTTGCGTGGCCGCGCGGGCCGACAGGGCGACCCTGGCAATTCGCGCTTCTTCATCTCGCTTCAGGATGACCTGATGCGTATTTTCGGGTCTGACCGCATGAGCGGGATGTTCCAGAAAATGGGCATGAAGGAAGGCGAGGCCATTGTTCACCCCTGGCTGAGCAAGGCGCTCGAACGCGCCCAGAAAAAGGTGGAAGCGCGCAACTTCGACATGCGCCGCAACACCCTGAAGTATGACGATGTCATGAACGACCAGCGCAAGGAGGTTTACGCCCAGCGCCGCGAATTCATGGCAACCGAAGATGTGTCCACCATTATCGCCGAAGCGCATGAGGATGTGATCGACGCGATGGTGTCGCGCCATATCCCCGATAAATCCTTTGCCGAGCAGTGGAATGTCGCGGGCCTGACAGCCGACATCAGCCAGGCCTTTGCCCTCGACCTGCCCGTGGCCGAGTGGGCGAAGGAAGACGGCATGGACGCCCAGGGCGTTGCCGAGCGCATTGGTCTGGCCGCCCAGCAGGCCCAGGCTGCCCGTGCTGCCAATATCGGCCCCGAGCTGATGCGCTTTATTGAAAAGCAGATCCTGCTGACCACCTACGACGCGGTCTGGAAGGAACACCTGCACGCGCTGGACCAGTTGCGTCAGGGCATTGGCCTGCGCGCCTACGGCCAGAAAGACCCGCTGAACGAATACAAGCATGAAGCCTTCATGCTGTTTACCTTCATGCTGGAGGAAATGCGCCAGCGCGTGGTGTCGCTGCTGGCGCGGGTTGAGGTCACGCCCCCGCCGCTGGCCAACCCCTTTGACAACACTGCCGCCATCCACGCCGACCCTGAAATCCAGGGCTACGCGTCGGAGCCGGGGCCGGGGCTTGCCCCCGGGGCCGACCCGGCCATGGCGCAGCCCATCGGGGGCAGCGCCATCATGCCTGATGACCCCTCAAGCTGGGGGGAAACACCGCGCAACGCCCCCTGCCCATGCGGGTCGGGCCGGAAATACAAGCATTGCCACGGGCGCGTGGGCTAACACCCCCACCCACCGGCAGGACAGACAAGGTTAAGGAATATGGCTGGTCATTCCCAGTTCAAGAACATCATGCACCGCAAGGGCGCGCAGGACGCCAAGCGGGCCAAGCAGTTTGCCAAGGTTATCCGTGAGCTGACGGTGGCCGCACGTTCGGGCCTGCCCGACCCGGCCTCCAACCCCCGCCTGCGCGCCGCCATTACCGCCGCGCGGGAAGTGAACATGCCCAAGGACACCATCGAGCGCGCCATCAAAAAGGCGTCCGGCGCTGCCGCGGGCGATGATTACGTGGAAGTGCGCTACGAAGGCTACGGCCCCGCAGGCGTTGCCGTGATCGTGGAAGGGCTGACCGACAACCGCAACCGCACTGCGTCCGACGTGCGGGCGGCTTTTTCCAAATACGGTGGCTCCCTGGGGGAAACCAACTCCGTCTCCTTCATGTTCCGCCGCCTGGGTGTGCTGGCCTATCCGGCCAGCGCCGCGTCGGAAGAAGACATGCTGGATGCCGCGATCGAAGCCGGGGCGGAAAACGCCACCTTCGGCCCCGCCGGGCACGAAGTCACCTGCGAGGTAGAGTCCTTCTTTACCGTGCGTGACGCGCTGGAAAGCCGCTTTGGTGACCCAGAAAGCGCCAAGCTGGACTGGCGGCCTGAAAACACCGTAACCCTGGACGAAGAAAAAGCCCGCACGCTGTTCAAGCTGCTGGACGTGCTGGACGACCATGACGACGTGCAGAACGTGTACGCCAACTTCGACCTGCCCGACGACCTGGCCGAAAAGCTGTCGTCCTGACAGTGGTGCGCCTGCTTGGCATCGACCCCGGCCTGCGTTTTACAGGCTGGGGGGTGATTGATGTCGAGGGTAACCGCCTGCGCCACGTCGCCAACGGCGTGATCGCCACCAACAGCGCCGACAGCGTGCCAGACAGGCTGAAGGTGCTGCACGAAAACCTGCTGACCCTGATTGACCAGTGGACCCCCGCCGAAGCTGCGGTGGAGGAAACCTACGTCAACCGCAATGGTGCCGCCACACTCAAGCTGGGCTATGCGCGTGGTGTCGCCCTGCTGGCCCCGGCCCTTGCGGGTCTGGTGGTGGCGGAATACGGGGCGCTGGCAGTCAAGAAAGCCGTTGTCGGCACAGGCAGTGCTGACAAGACACAAGTGGAAATGATGGTGCGCCGCCTGCTACCAGGTGTGGAGGTTGTCCGCGCCGACGCGTCGGACGCTCTGGCCGTGGCCATCTGCCACGCGCACCATCGCGCCAGTGCCCGCCACATTGCAACCGGGGTAAGAATGGCATGATCGCTTTTTTGTGTGGCCTTGTCATCCAGGTCGAGTTGGGCAGTTGCGTGGTGGATGTCAACGGCGTGGGCTACCTGGTTGCGGCCTCAACCCGCACCCTGTCCGCCCTGCCCAACCCACCCGAAAAAGCCCGCCTGCTGATAGAAACCGTTGTGCGGGAAGACGCGATCCTGCTGTACGGGTTTACCGAAAGCGCCGAGCGCGAATGGTTCCGTCTGCTGACAAGCGTGCAGGGGGTTGGGGCCAAGGTGGCCCTTGGCATCCTGTCCACCCTGTCACCGGGGGAACTGGTGGCCGCTCTTATGGTGTCGGACAAGGCCAGCCTGATCCGCGCCCCCGGCGTGGGGGGGCGGCTGGCCGAGCGTATCCTGACAGAGCTGCGTGACCGGGCAGGCAAAATGCCCGGCGGTGGCGGCGGTGTTGTGGTGCCTGCCATGGCCACCCCTGTTGGCGGGATTGAGGCCGATGCCCTGATGGCGCTGGCCGGGCTTGGCTTCCGCCGGGCCGAGGCCGCCCCCGTGGTCCGCCGGATTATGGACACGCTTGGCCCCGCCGCAACGCTGGACACCGTCCTGCGTGACAGCCTGAAAGACCTGGCCAGATGAGCCGCGCCCCAGAGCGGGAACTCGACCCCACCCGCCAGGGGGACGACACGCCCGACGCCGCCCTGCGCCCGCAAACCCTGGCCGACTTTACCGGCCAGCAGGCCAGCCGGGAAAACCTGTCCATTTTTGTCGCGGCCGCCCGCCAGCGCGGCGAGGCACTGGACCATGTGCTGCTGCATGGCCCACCGGGGCTGGGCAAAACCACTCTGGCGCAAATTGTCTCGCGCGAGTTGGGGGTGGGTTTTCGCGCCACCTCCGGCCCGGTTATCCAGCGTGCGGGTGATCTGGCGGCGATCCTGACCAACCTGCAACCACGCGACGTCCTGTTCATTGACGAAATCCACCGCCTGCAACCCGCGATTGAGGAAATTCTCTATCCGGCCATGGAGGATTTCCAGCTCGACCTGATCATCGGAGAAGGCCCGGCTGCGCGCTCGGTACGGATCGACCTGCCCCCCTTTACACTGGTCGCCGCCACCACGCGCGCAGGCCTGTTGGCCACCCCCCTGCGCGACCGCTTTGGCATTCCGCTACGGCTTGTCTTTTACACACCCGAGGAACTGTGCCGCATTGTCGCCCGTGGGGCCGACAAGCTGGGCTTTGCCCTGTCGGCAGAAGGGGCCATGGAAATTGCCCGCCGGTCACGCGGGACCCCGCGTATTGCCGGGCGGCTTTTGCGCCGGGTGCGCGACTTTGCCTCCCTGTCCATTCCGGCCGACCAGCCGGTGGATGCCACCCTGGCCGACGCCGCGCTGCAACGGCTGGAGGTTGACGCCCTGGGGCTGGACGGCATGGACCGCCGCTACCTGCGCCGCATTGCGGAATATCACCACGGTGGCCCCGTCGGTGTGGAAACTCTGGCCGCAGCACTGGCCGAATCACGCGATACGTTGGAAGATGTGATCGAGCCATATCTCATCCAGGAAGGACTGGTGCTGCGTACAAGCCGCGGGCGTGTGCTAGGGGAAAGGGGATGGCGCCATCTGGGCCTGCCCCCACCCCCACGGCCTGACGGTGCGGACAATCCCCAGTTCGACCTTCTGACTGATGCCGAAGGGGACCCATGAGCACCCATTCCATCGATTTCAGAGTGTATTACGAAGATACGGACGCCGGTGGCATTGTCTATCACGCCCGTTATCTGGCCTTTGCCGAGCGCGCCCGCACCGAGGCTATTCGCAGTCTGGGCCACCCGGTTTCTGAACTGGAGAGAGACCACGGGCTGGTCTTTGTGGTGCGCGATGTCCACCTGTCCTACAAAGCCCCCCTGCGGCTGGATGATGTGCTGAGCATCCACACCCGGCTGACAGAACTTGGCGCGGCAAGCTGCAGGCTTGAACAGATTGTGACCAAAGGCGACCAGCACTGCGCGCTGGTTGATGTCAAATTAGCCTGTATTCGCACAGACAATGGGCGGCCTGCCCGATTTCCGCCGTCATGGCATGCTCTGCTGCGCCAGCTCACAGCCCGGGACTGACAAGGCACCTCTTCTGCTTTGTTCTGGAAACAAGTAATAGACAGCACATGTCGGGATGCGTCTGCGCGCGCCCGAGTCGCAAGCTGATGACCCGAAAGCGGGCATAAAGGCAGGAGGCATTATTGGATCGTGCGGTTGATGCGGCAAATCTCGGCGTAGCCACGGCGGGAGACCTGTCGGTTTGGGCGTTGTTCTTAAACGCCTCTCTCGTGGTCAAGCTGGTCATGGTGGGGCTCCTGCTGTGCAGTGTGGTGGTCTGGGCCATCATTTTCGACAAGATCGTGACGTTGCGGCGCATCAACCGGGCCGCCGCTGGTTTTGAGGACCGCTTCTGGTCCGGCGGCAGCCTGGACAGCCTGTATGAAAGCGATGGCGCAAAGCCCACCAACCCGCTGGCCGCCGTTTTTGGTGCTGCCATGGGTGAATGGCGCCGGTCGGCCCGCATCCCCGGTGTGGACCTGGTGCGCGGTGGTGTGAAGGAGCGCGTGGACCGCGCCATCGACATTACCATCACGCGGGAAATGGACCGCCTGCGCCGGTGGGTCATCTTTCTGGCCACGGTCGGGCCTGTGGCTCCGTTTGTGGGGCTGTTTGGCACGGTGTGGGGCATCATGCATTCGTTCAGCTCCATCGCGGCCGAACACAACACCAACCTCAGCGTTGTGGCACCCGGCATTTCGGAAGCCCTGTTTGCCACCGCCATCGGCCTGCTGACCGCCATACCCGCCTATGTGGCGTATAACGTGATCAGCAACAGCCTGGACCTGTTCCAGGACCGGATGGAAGGCTTCGGGACCGAGTTTGCCGCCATCCTGTCCCGCCAGTCCGAGGAAAGGGCGTAAGTCATGGGCATGGCGTCCGGGGGAAAGGGGGGCCGCCGCAGGCGCCCCATGGCCGAAATCAATGTGACACCGATGGTCGATGTCATGCTGGTGCTGCTGATCATCTTCATGGTCACGTCCCCCATGATGACCAGCGGCGTCAATGTTGACCTGCCCAAGACCGATGCGCGGCCTGTCAATTCCGATACCAAGCCCATTACCGTGTCGATCAAGGCGGATGGCGGGCTGTATCTGGGCGACAACGCCGTAACGCCCGACCAGCTTGTGGCCGAACTCAAGGCTGCTTCCAACAATGACCCCTCGCACCGTATTTTTGTGCGTGGTGACGCCCATATCGACTATGGCCGCGTCATGCAGATCATGGGGCAGATCACGGAAGGTGGCTTCACGCACGTGGCCCTGCTGGCGCAGCAGCCTGCCAGCACCGGGCATTAAGCCCCAGAACGGGCGCAGAGGTACGAACAATGCCCATGGCACGGCCACGCCGTTCCGACCGGATTTTGCTCCGGCGGTCGCTTTACCTGTCGGGGGGGGCGCATGTTGCGCTCCTTCTGGCTATTCTGGTCACGCTTCCGCCGCCTAAACCGCCGGAAGAGCCCCCACCCCCCACGGTTGAAATGGCGTTTGAGCCATCCACCACCGACAATGGCGGCCCCTCGGCCAAGGCCGACGCCCCCGCCGAAAACCCCAAGCCGCCCGCCCCGGCCGAGCAGGAAGCCCCGCCCACGCCCGAGCCCCCCAAGGCCGTGCCGAACGAGGAAGCTCCGCCGCCACCACCGCCACCGCAGCCCGTGCCGCCTCCGCCACCGCAGGAGACGCAGGACCTGCCTGACGTGCCGGTGCCGCCCAAGGCGGACGAGCCCTCGCCCGTGCCTGTCAAAACACCGCCAGCCCCCCCGGCACCGGTGTCGCCCACGCATGCGGTCAGCACGCCATCACCCCTGACACAGCCCACCGACACCCTGCCCGATACGGTTGTGCCCTCGCACATCACCCAGCCCAACAAGGCCAAGAAACCCCAGCCGGAAACCCATTCCCTGCTGGAAACGCTTGATACCTTCCGGTCGGACCAGAAGCAGACACACGCCCCCAAGGCACGCGCCAACCCCCTGGCTGGCGGGTCGCCCAAGGGGGGTGGCAGCCCGGTGGGCAATATCGTGGGCAGCCTGAGTGTCGGCCAGCAGAAGGCCATCGGCGCGCAGGTACGCCGCTGCTACACCGAGGACACGGCCGCCAAGGACTACGCCACCTTTGTGGCGCACCTGATCGTGACCGTGGATGACACCGGGGAGGCGCGTATTGTGCAGTTCGCGCCCGAAACGCAGGCCCGCATGAATGCGGATTCATCCTACCGTGCGCTGGCCGAACGCGCCCGCGCGGCTGTGCTGAGCCCGACCTGCGCCAAACTGCCCATTCCCAAGGAGCTGCTTGGACAACCCCGGCAACTCAAATTCGTATTCCGGCCCTGAGTTCCGGGCCGCAAGGGAGGACATGACATGTTGCTGAACACCCGCCCGCTTATTTCCGACCATGACGCGGATATCCTTGCCTCTGCCTTTCGCCGCCGCACGCTGCTGGGGGCCGGTGCCGCTGCTGCCGGTATCCTGGCCACACCGCTGAGCGGGTTTGCGCAGTCGGCCGCAGGGCAGGAAGCCGAAATTACGGTTGACCAGGCCCGCACCGCGCCCATTCCCATCATCATCCCCGACTTTGGTGGGGACATGGGCCAGAAGATTTCCGAGGTACTGGCAAACGACCTGAACAACACAGGTCTGTTCAAGGTTATCCGCGGCAGCAATCCCTCTGGTCAGCCGGACTTTGCCGCTGCCAAAGGCATGGGTGCCCATGCCCAGGTGACAGGCAGCGTGTCGGGTGGCGGGTCCTCCCTGCGGGTGGAAATGCGCCTGTGGGACGTGCTGGCCCACCAGCAGATCCAGGGCACGGCCTACACCACATCGGCCGCCAACTGGCGACGGATTGCCCATATTGTGGGCGATGTCATCTATCAGCGCATGCTGGGTGAAAAAGGCTATTTTGACACCCGGATCGCCTTTATCTCCCGCTCTGGCCCGCGTGGGCACCAGCGCACACGTCTGGCCATCATGGACCAGGACGGTGCCAACGCCCGCATGCTGACCGCAGGCAACTGGCTGACCATTACGCCGCGCTTCAGCCCCGTGAAGGACCAGCTTGCCTTCATGTCCTATGCCAACAACCGCCCGCGCGTGTATCTGTTCGACCTCAACAGCGGCCGCCAGCAGCTGCTGGGTGACTTCCAGGGCATTTCCTTTGCGCCGCACTTCTCGCCCGACGGGCATTCGGTTGTGCTGTCGGTCACGCGTGGGGGTGGGTCCGACCTGTTTGTCGTCGATCTGGCATCGGGCGCACGGCGGCAGATTACTGCCTCGGGCGCGATTGATACCAGCCCCTGCTACAACCCCGACGGGTCGCAGATTGTCTTCAACTCCGATCGTGGCGGGTCGCCGCAGCTTTACATCATGCCCGCATCGGGCGGTAACGCGCAGCGCATTTCCTACGGGCAGGGCAACTACGGCTCACCCGTATGGTCCCCCAGGGGCGACCTGATCGCCTTTACCCGGATTGCCAACGGCATGTTCTCGCTGGGGGTCATGGCCCCCGATGGTTCGGGCGAGCGGATCATGACGCAGGGCTTTACGGTGGAAAGCCCCAGCTTCTGCCCCAATGGCCGTGTGCTGGCCTACTGCAACCAGACGCGCGCCGGGGCCGGTGGGGCAGGCTTTAGCTCCACCCTGAAGATGGTGGACATTACCGGCTTTAACGACCGCCACGTGCCGACGCCTGAAGAGGCCTCCGACCCGACGTGGTCCCCCCTGAACGGCTAAGCGACCTCACCCCCGCTGCACCACCCCGACGCGGGCCGGTGCAGCGGCATGAGTGTTCTTAATCTGGCCATAGTTCACTGTTAAAGAATGGTGAAATGGCTCCAGTATATCTGAAAAAACTGTGTTTTTTCGGTATCAGTCGCAACATGGCTGACACGCGCAAACGATATGCCGCTTGACCCCCACTTCAAGCTATGGCTTACGGCGAAATGGTCTCCAAAATTCGGCGGCTCTTCGATGGATTCGGAGAGGAGCTAGAAGAATACGCGGGGATACAAGGTTTTAACTCTTTTCTCCGAATAGCTCCGCTGTGGGGCTGATTCCCAGGATCCGACACATGAGACTGAAAGTTGTTGCCGCGCTTGGCATGGTTGCTCTTCTCTCAGCTTGCGCGAATGAAAAGGCAAACACCGGTGCTTCCACCGCTGCCGTTGTCCAGCCCGCCGGCCCGGTTCCGGGTAGCGAAGCTGACCTGGTGGCCAATGTTGGCGATCGCGTGTTCTTCCCCTTCAACAAGAGCGGCCTGACCGACGACGCCAAAGCCACCCTGCAGAAGCAGGCTGACTGGATGGCGAAGTACCCGCAGGTCAATGTCGAAGTCGCTGGCAACTGCGATGACCGTGGCACGGAAGAATACAACATCGCCCTGGGTCAGCGCCGCGCCAACTCCGCTCGTGACCTACTGGTCGCCAAGGGTGTTGCGTCTTCTCGCATCTCCACCATTTCCTACGGCAAGGACCGCCCGACCGCCCTCGGTGACAACGAGGAAGCATGGGCCCAGAACCGTAACGCCATTACCTCTGTCAAATAAGACGTCGGATTTTCCGATATCTTGTAACGCAGACAAGCAGGCCGGGCCATTTTGGTCCGGCCTGTTTTGCATTTCGGCTCTTGATTTTGCGGGGCGGAAGGATGAATCCTTGCCAACCCAAGATGAACGGTGAGGTTTCTGATGAAGGCCCGGGTGACGACAATGCATAAGGCCCGCCACGGCCTGGCGGTACTGGGGCTGGCAACAGCACTGGTGACAAGCGCCAGCACACTGGCCCAGGCTCAGGACATAACAAGCCGCGAAGGCATTACCCTTCAGAACCAGATCCTGGCGCTGCGCCAGACGCTGAACCAGATGCAGGAATCCCAGGGGAACGGCAGCCTGCCCGCGCCGTCAGCCAGCCCCGCCACATCCGGCAATGGCGACCTTGTGGCCCAGTTGCTTGAGCGGGTGAACACGCTGGAACAGCAGCAGCGCGAAATGCGCGGTGAAATCGACCAGCTGACCAACGACCTGCAACAAAAAACCGCAGCCCTGTCCAAGCAGGTGGCCGACAGCCAGTTTGCCGCCCAGACCGGGGCCGGTGGGGCCGCCAGTGCCGCCGCTGCCACGACAGCCGCCGCATCATCAGACACTGACAGCGCCCGCGCCACCACGCCCGATGGCCTGCTGAAAGCCGGTAAGGAAGCCTTGCAGCACAAGGACTACACCACCGCGCATGACAATGCGGAAGCTGCGCTGAAAAACGCCAAAGGGGCGTTCCGGGTCGATGCCCAGTTCCTACTGGCGCAGTCCCTTGCCGGGCAGAAGGAATACCGCCCCTCCGCCGTGGCGTATTATGACGCGTACAAGCTGTCACCCAAAAGTGCACGTGCCCCCGACGCCCTGCTGGGTGTCACGGCAACCCTGCTGGCTCTGGGCGACAAAAAAGCCGCCTGCGAGGCTTTGGGCAAGCTGAAGAGCGAATTCCCCAACCCTGCGGAACGTGTCAGCCGGGCCTCCGACATTTATGCCCAGCGGGGCGGTTGCCGCTAACCTCGGGTGCTGACACCACAAGAGCAGGGCGTCGCCTCTGCCGGTTCCGACCGGGCTGTTTTTTCCCCCAGCCCGGTTACCCCTGCCTGGTTTGCCAGCAGGATGCACGCCCTTGGCCCTTTTCTGGCTGACGGGTCTGGCCCTCCGCCGGTCGCTGTGGCCGTATCGGGCGGGGGGGACAGCCTGTGTCTGGCATGGCTGGCACGGCACTGGCGCCCCACGCTGCTGGCTCTTGTCGTTGACCACGGGCTGCGGGCTGAATCCGCGCAGGAAGCGCGCTGGACGGTCGAGCGCCTGCGCCACATGAGCCTGACAGCCCGCCTGCTGACCCTGACCGACCTCCCCTATGGCCCCGGTATTGCCGCACGGGCACGACAGGCTCGTTACGCCGCGCTGGCTCAGGCCTGTCAGGATGCAGGCTGTGTGGACCTACTACTAGGCCACCAGGCCGATGATCAGGCCGAAACCGCCTGCATGCGCGAACGCGCTGGCAGTGGGCCAGACGGGCTGGCAGCCATGGGCTGGGTCAGCATGCGACCGGGCCTGCGCCTGATCCGCCCACTGCTTGATGTCTCACGTCAGGCGTTACGCACCACGCTCACTGCTGCGGGCGAACCCTGGGTGGATGATCCCTCAAACGACGACAGACGGGCCGAGCGCGTACGGGTCCGCCAGACCCTGCACCAGCAACCCCACCTGCGCGACCAGTACTGGCACATGGCCATGCAGGCCGGGGCAGGGCGCATGCGCCAGATGGTGGCCATGGCTGGGGTACTAGCCCGGCAGGTGTCCCTGTCACCACTGGGCTGGGCACGGCTGGGGGCTACTCTGCCCGAACCGGCTGTTCTGGCCAGCCTGCTCCGTGCCGTAGGCGGCATGGCCTACCCACCAGCCCCAGCGGCTGTTGCCCGCCTTCACACAGCAGGGCAGGCGGCAACACTGGGGGGGGCACGGCTGACCCGGTGGCAGGGGCAGTGGTATCTTGTGCGGGAACAGGCTGCCATTGCCCCCCCGCAACCCGCACGCGTCGGGCTTGTGTGGGACAACCGCTTCCAGCTTGTCGCAATGCCCGCTCTGGCCAGCACACGTCCTGATGTCAGCATTGGTGCCTGTGGCTCCGGGCTGCCCCGTGCGGCCCGTCAGGGCTGGCCCGCGCTGTTCTGCGCTACCCTGCCTGCTGTATGGCAGGGCGGCAGGCGTGTGGCTGTGCCCCATCTGGGTCTGGCTGAGGCAGGCTGGGCCGGGGCCGACATCGCCTTCCACCCCCCCGGTGTGGTGACGGGGGGCAGCCTGCATGGCGGCTCCGGGGGCTGGGCGGAACAATATGTTTGCCCTGCATACTAGGAATATGGCCGCCAGCACCCATTATATAAGGGCAGAGGTTGCTTTTTCGACGGTCGCACGGGCAAGATACACCCCTTGTACAGGCGCGTGCGCGCCAGAACCATGGATATTCGGGCACAATGAACAATCTAGGCCGCAATCTGGCACTTTGGGTCAGCATCATCCTGGTGCTGCTGCTGCTTGTAAACATGTTCCAACCAGGGAGCACACAGCACGCAGCCCAGCAGCTGGCCTATTCCGACTTTGTGACAGATGTTGATTCCGGCCGTGTCCGGTCTGTGGTCATGCAGAACCACAACATCTCTGGCACGCTGACGGACGGCACCGCCTTTGAAACCTATGCCCCAACCGATCTCTCCCTTGTCTCGCGCATGGTGGGCAAGGGGGTCGAGGTGGTGGCCAAGCCGCTGGATCAGGACGGCAGCCCCCTGCTGCGCTACTTCCTGAACTCGCTGCCCATTATCCTGCTGGTCGGGGCATGGCTGTTCATGATGCGCCAGATGCAGGGTGCAGGTGGCCGCGCCATGGGCTTTGGCAAGTCCCGCGCACGCATGCTGACCGAAAAGCAGGGCCGCGTTACCTTTGATGACGTGGCAGGCATTGATGAAGCCAAGGGCGAGTTGCAGGAAATCGTGGACTTCCTCAAGGACCCACAGAAGTTTACCCGCCTTGGCGGCAAGATCCCCAAAGGGGTGCTGCTGGTCGGCCCGCCCGGCACGGGTAAGACCCTGCTGGCCCGCGCCATCGCGGGGGAAGCCAATGTGCCCTTCTTCACCATTTCCGGTTCCGACTTTGTGGAAATGTTTGTGGGTGTTGGTGCCTCCCGCGTGCGTGACATGTTCGAACAGGGCAAGAAAGCCGCACCGTGCATTATCTTCATTGACGAAATCGACGCCGTGGGCCGCCATCGTGGCGCAGGCATGGGCGGCGGTAACGATGAACGCGAACAGACACTCAACCAGATGCTGGTCGAGATGGACGGCTTTGAAAGCAACGAAGGCGTTATCCTGATCGCAGCCACCAACCGCCCCGACGTGCTGGACCCCGCCCTGCTGCGGCCCGGCCGTTTTGACCGGCAGGTTGTGGTGTCCAACCCGGACGTCAACGGGCGTGAGAAAATCCTGCGTGTGCACATGCGCAAGGTGCCTCTGGCGTCCGACGTGGACCCGCGCATTATTGCCCGCGGCACACCCGGCTTTTCCGGCGCGGACCTGGCCAATCTGGTGAACGAGGCCGCTCTGGCCGCTGCGCGCCTTGGCCGCCGCACCGTTTCCATGCGTGAATTTGAAAACGCCAAGGACAAGGTGCTGATGGGCGTTGAGCGCCGGTCCCTGGTGATGAATGATGAGGAAAAGAAGCGCACCGCCTACCACGAGGCTGGCCACGCCATTACCGCCGTGCTGGTGCCCGAGAGCGAACCCATCCACAAAGCCACCATTATCCCGCGTGGGCGTGCACTGGGCATGGTCATGCGCCTGCCCGAGGACGACCGCCTGTCCATGAGCCGCAAGAACGCCTTTGCCCACCTTGTGGTGGCCATGGGTGGCCGCGTGGCGGAGGAGGTCGTTTACGGCAAGGACAACATCTGCAACGGCGCGATGGGCGATATCAAAATGGCCACCCGCGTTGCCCGCAGCATGGTGACCGAATGGGGCATGAGCGAAAAGCTGGGTATGATCGCCTATGTGGATGACGACCAGGGCGGTGGCTTCTTTGCCGGTGCGTCGCGCAACTTCTCGGAACAGACCGCGCGTGAAATTGATGAGGAAATCAAATCCCTGATCGACACCGCCTATATCGAGGCCCGCGGCTACCTGTACGACAATGTTGATGCCCTGCACCGTCTGGCCGAAGCTCTGCTGGAGTTTGAAACACTGTCCGGCGAGGAAATCCGCCAGATCATGCGCGGCCAACCCATTGAACGTGCTGAGGAGGAAGACAACGGCCCGATCAACCGCCGTGGGTCCGTGCCTCAGGTTGTGTCGGACGACACCCCTCCGGCTAGTGGCCCGGCTCCGGTGCCCCAGCCCGGCTAACCCCCGGCACCACGTTTTGACCAAAGGGAAAGAGGCGGCATTCTGTGCCGCCTCTTTCGTATGGTAGCCCGTCACAGCAACATCGGATCAGCACTATGTGGAACAGACTGGTTGAACCCATGGGCCTGCTGTACGGGCCAGATGCCCGTGCGGCCATACAGCACGGCACCGGGCTGCCGCTCATGGGTGGCCCCGTGGCCTTTACCATGGCCCGGCTGATCGACGGCACCCACACATCCGCTCCCATGCGGGTCGAGGACATCCCCGGCCCATGGCAGGGGGTGCTACTGCGCCTGACCCGGGCAGCCCCCCCGGCCCATCTGCCTGACGGGCCTCAGGTTATGGGTATTCTCAACGTCACCCCCGACAGTTTCAGCAACGGCGGGCAGCATTTCGGGGTGGCGCAGGCGCTGGGTGCAGCCCGCGCCATGGCCGATGCCGGGTGCCGGGTGCTGGACATCGGGGGGGAGAGCACCCGTCCGGGGGCTGCAACCGTCACGCCCGAGCAGGAATGGGACCGCGTAGGCCCGGTGCTGGAGGCCCTGCGCCAAAACCTGCCCACTGTTGCCCTGTCGGTGGACACCCGCAACAGCCTTGTCATGGACCGGGCACTGGCTGCGGGGGCCGATGTCATCAACGATGTCACAGCCCTCCAGCATGACCCGCAGGCGCTGCCGCTTCTGGCAGAGCGGCACTGTGGTGTGGTGCTCATGCACATGCGTGGCACCCCGCAGACCATGGACACCCACACAGAATACTCCGATGTTGCCTGCGACGTGGTGCGCGAACTGGGTCAGAGGGTCAACGCCGCTCTGGCAGCCGGGATCAGCCATGACCGGCTGATGGTGGACCCCGGCTTTGGCTTTGCCAAAACCCATGAGCAGAATGTCACGCTGCTACGCCGCCGCCTGCTGCTGGCCAATCTGGGCTGCCGGGTGCTGTTTGGCCTGTCCCGCAAGCGCATGATCGGGGCCATGACGGGCGAACCTCGGGCCGAGGCACGAGACCCGGGCACACAGGCCGCAACACTGGAGGCCATGCCCCTGGGGGCTGCGGTGCTGCGGGTGCATGATGTGCCGGGCATGGTGCAGAGTATGCGGCTCTGGCAGGCATTACACACGCCTGCTGGCACGGAAGACGCCTGAACACGGTTTCTTCAGACCTCAAACCGTTTTAGGTAGAAACAACAGCCACAGCGGCAACGCACACGGCTGACACGCGCCGGGCCATGGGGGCCTGCCGCGGCATGGAACAGGCAGCATGAAGCGTTTTTTCGGAACAGACGGCATCCGCGGCACAGCCAACACCGCACCCATGACAGTAGAGATCGCCCAGAAGCTGGGGCAGGCGGCTGGCCTGCATTTCCGGCGTGGCGACCACAGGCACAGCGTGCTGCTGGGCAAGGACACACGGCTTTCGGGGTATATGATCGAAAGCGCGCTGGTCTCTGGTTTTCTCTCTGCGGGGATGGATGTCACGCTGGTCGGCCCGCTGCCCACACCGGCCATTGCCATGCTCACCCGCTCACTCCGGGCTGATCTCGGGGTTATGATCTCGGCATCCCACAACCCGTATGGTGACAACGGGATCAAGCTGTTCGGCCCCGATGGCTTCAAGCTGTCCGACCGGGATGAAAGCGAGATCGAAGCCCTGATGGAGGCCGATCTGTCAGCCCATCTGGCCGCACCAGACCAGATCGGCCGTGCCTCACGCCTGAACGACGCCGCCGGGCGCTACGTGGAAAACGCCAAGGCCTCCCTCCCACGCGGGCTGCGGCTGGATGGCATGCGTATTGTCATCGACTGCGCCAATGGCTCGGCCTATCGCGTGGCCCCCACCGCCCTGTGGGAACTGGGGGCCGAGGTTATCCGGATCGGATGCGACCCCAATGGGGTGAACATCAACGACCGTTGTGGTTCCACCCATGCCCAGACCCTGTGCGCGGCTGTGCTGGAACACAAGGCCGATCTGGGCATTGCCCTTGATGGTGACGCCGACCGCGTACTGATTGCCGATGAAACCGGCCATCTGGTCGATGGCGACCAGATTCTGGCGCTGATCGCCCAGTCCTGGATGCGCGAAGGGCGACTGGTCGGCGGGAGCGTGGTGGCCACGGTCATGTCCAACATGGGGCTGGAGCGTTTTCTGGCCACACTGGGGATCGGGCTTGAACGTACCGCCGTGGGCGACCGCTACGTGGTTGAACGCATGCGCGAGCTTGGAGCCAACGTCGGGGGCGAACAGTCGGGCCATATGGTGCTGACCGATTTTGCCACCACGGGCGATGGGCTGGTGGCTGCATTGCAGGTGCTGGCTGTGCTGATCGGGGCAGGCAGGCCTGCAAGCGAAGTCTGCCGCCTGTTCCGCCCCTTTCCGCAACTGCTCCGCAATGTGCGCTATCAGGGCGCCTGCCCGCTGGACACGCCAGCAGTACGCCAACGCCAGCAGGACGTGGAACGCCGCCTGGCAGGCAACGGCCGCCTTGTGTTGCGCCGCAGCGGCACCGAACCTCTGGTACGCGTGATGGTTGAAGCCGAAGACATGGCTCTGGTGGACGAGGCTGTCAGCATGATGTGCGACGTGCTGGAACAAGCAGCCCTGCCAGCCTGAAGGACACTCCAATGCCCCAGCACCCCACCGCCAAAGCCCGTGTTCTTTCCATTGCCGGCAGTGACTCCGGCGGAGGGGCGGGTATTCAGGCAGATATCAAAACCATTACCGCCCTGCATGGCTACGCCACGACAGCCATTACCGCGCTGACGGCCCAGAACACCGTGGGCGTGCAGGGTATTCTGCCTGTGCCGCCAGATTTTATCCGCAGCCAGATCCGCAGTGTGCTGGACGACATCGGAACCGATGCCATCAAAACCGGCATGCTGGGGGGCAGTGACGAAATTGCCGTTGTGGCAGAGGAAATCACCCGCGCAAAAATGGCCCGGCCGGACCTGCCGATCGTGATAGACCCAGTCATGGTTGCCAAGGGGGGCGCTGTCCTGCTGAAGGCTGAAGCGCTGGAAGCCCTGCGCCGCCTGTTATTGCCACAGGCCAGTGTGATTACCCCCAACCTGCCAGAAGCCGAGTATCTGACAGGCATGGTGCTGGCCGATGTGGCCGACATGCGCGCCGCAGCCCGCTACCTGCACGAAGCCACAGGGGCATCCGTGCTGTTAAAAGGCGGCCATCTGCCTGGGGATGATCTGGTGGATGTGCTGATGGATGAACACGGGCTGCATGACTTCCCCACCACGCGTCTACCCGGCCGCCACACACATGGCACCGGCTGCACGCTGGCCAGCGCGCTGGCAACCCGGCTGGCACAGGGCATACCCCTGCATGATGCGGTGGCGCAGGCCCGCCAGTATGTCCGCAACGCCATTATCCACGCCCCCGGTCTGGGCAGGGGGGCTGGCCCCCTATGGCACGCCGTGGACCCCACGGCCTGAAACCGCAGCAACCTCCGGGGGCTGATCAAGCCTGCCTGCCCCATATCTCTTGTCATGGGGCAGGCCTGTTTGCAGCCATGGGCTAGCCTTTATTCACCCAGCATAGCCTGAGGGATACCATACCGGGCCGTCTGCCTTGCCACCTTACTCACCCACAGCCTGACGCCGCAGGTGCTGCTGGGCCAGAGCGTGTTCCTGCATGGCCATGGCAGGCACCAGTGTCAGATCAGGCACATGGCGCACAGGGGTGGGAGCAACAGCCGGAGCAGAGGCCGCAACAGGCTTGCGTACCTGCGGATCGTGCAGGATGTAGCCTTTGCCCCACACGGTCGAGATCATGTCACCCGCACCAACGGCCTGCAGCTTTTTGCGAAGCTTGCAGATAAAGACATCAATAATCTTAATATCGGGCTCATCCCGCCCGCCATAAAGATGATTGAGGAAGGTTTCCTTGGTCTGGGCAATGCCCTTGCGCATAATCAGCAGTTCAAGGATGGCAAATTCCTTGCCTGTCAGGTGCACGGGCTGATTACGGATGCTGACACTCTGGCTGTTCAGATCCAGTGTCAGATCCCCGACCTGAATGACAGGGTGGGAGAACCCGTTGGACCGGCGCAGCACAGCATGGGTCCGGGCCACCAGTTCCGCCACATCAAAGGGGGCGGCCAGGTAATCATCCGCGCCCATGCCAAAGGCCCGCAAGCGCGCATCCGGCACATCCTGCGCGGCAATGATAATGACCGGGGTTGCAATTTTCAAAGACCGGAGCGTGGCCAGGACCGCATAACCGTCCATGTCGGCCAGATGGAGGCTGATAATTGCCAGGCCATAATCATAATTACGTAAAAGTTCGATAGCGTTCTGCCCGGAGCAGGCAAGGTCTGATGTCAGACCTGCTTTTTTCAGAACAGACTGGATGGCGCGGCTGGAGGTGAATTTATCCTCGGCAAACAGAATGCGCATGGTATGCCCTCACGGCTGAGACGATATGGTTTCATACATCTTAAGGTTGTGCTGGTGATGGTGTCCTACACCTTGGCGCGTCTTTTTGGAAAAATAAACATAATTTCATCTTAGACGCCCAGATAAGGTCATCTTTTGATGCCATAATTAGATAAATGTTATTTTTCATTTGATATGGAACTTATTTGGGGTTTTTCATTCCCCTTAATTTTCAATGTTATATCAAGCTACCTCACGCGCAGCTTTTGCCACAATTGCCACAAAGTAGGCTTTTGGGCCTCTGTTCACTTTTTCTTTTCCACGCACAAACGGCGTATTTCGTATTTTGCCATGGCGCGCCGTTATGCCAGAACTGCGCGAACCCACGCACCCTTACGACAGCAGGAAAAGGCAGGCGGAACAGTGCTCTTTCTCGACACCGAGGACGCAACAGCCGCTCTGGCGGCGCATCTGGCACGGCTGGCGCGGCCGGGCGACTCCATTCTGCTGTCCGGCCCGCTGGGGGCTGGCAAAAGTGTGCTGGCCCGCGCTTTTTTGCGCGCTTTCTGCTCAAGCCCTGGCATGGAAGTGCCAAGCCCCACCTATACGCTGGTGCAGCCCTACGCAGGGCCGATCTGCACGGCACACCATTTTGACCTGTGGCGGCTGGGTGGCCCTGATGAACTGGACGAACTGGGCTGGGACGATGCGCGTGACGGGCTGGTGCTGGTGGAATGGCCCGAACGGCTGGAGGACATGACCCCACCCGACGCCCTGCACATTACCCTTGCCGTGCTGCCTGATGGCCGCCGCACCGCCCGCCTGCACGGCTGGGCCGACCGGCTGCCCCCAACCCTGACCGACACGGGGGCAGCCCCATGACAGTGGCCACCATCCCTGCCCATCTGCCCTTTCTGGACCAGTTGGCCGCCCGCTGGATTGCCCATTCCAACCATGACAGGCTGGCCATGGGGGAGGGCACGATTGTCCTCCCCGGTCGCCGCGCCGCCCGCGCCCTGACCGAGGCCTTTCTGCGCCAGATGAACGGCCAGGGCATGCTGCTGCCCCGCATCATGCCCATTGGCGCGCTGGACGAGGCCGAACTGGGGCTGGCCCTTACCCCCGGCGCGGATGGGCAAAGCCCGCTGGACCTGCCCCCCGCCATTGGCGGCATGACACGTCTGGCCGTGCTGACCAAACTGGTGCTGCAGGCCGACGACGCCTTTGGCACCCGCCCCACACTCGATCAGGCCTGGCCTCTGGCCCGCGCCCTGGCCGAACTGATGGACGAGGCCGAATGGGCAGGCATTGCGCTGGATGAACGCCTGCCCGACGCCGTGCAGGAAGACTTTGCCGAACACTGGCAGACCATCCTCAAGTTCCTGTCCATCGTCACAACAAAATGGCCCGAGTGGCTGCGCGAACAGGGGGCCATGAACCCCATTGCCCGCCAGACCGCCCTCATGCGTATGCAGGCCGCCCTGTGGCGGCAGCAGGCAGCGCAAGACACAGGGCAGGGGGCGGGCCAGCGCCTGTGGGCTGCGGGGTTTACCCATGTCATGGCCCCGACGGTGGAGGCCCTGTCCGCCGTGCTGGCAGGACCACAGGGCTGTGTCGTGCTGCCGGGTCTGGACATGGCCATGCCTGCCGATGTGTTCGACACCCTGCCCGACAGCCACCCACAGGCTGGCATGCAGCACCTGCTGCGTGCTCTGGGGGTCAACAGGGCCGATGTGAGCGTATGGAATGCCGAGGGCGGTGTGCCAGACCGTACTGCCGTGCTGTCACGCATCATGCTGCCTGCCCAGGCGCTGGATGACTGGGCACTGCCCGGCCCCCATGCCCTGCCCGATGTCCTGCGCCTTGACCCGCAGGATGAGCAGGAAGAGGCCGTTGCCATCAGCATGGCCATGCGTGATGCGATGGAAACACCACAGACCCGTGTAGCGCTGATCACCCCCGACCGTAAACTGGCCTCACGCGTGGCAACGGAACTGGCACGCTGGGGCATTCTGGCCGACGACAGCGCAGGCACCGCCCTGGCCGATACCCCGGCAGCCGTGCTGCTGCGCCTGATCGCCCGGGCGGTGGACAGCGGCTTTGCCCCTGTGGCCCTGCTGGCGCTGCTCAAACACCCGCTAGTGGCCTGCGGGTTGCCGCCGGGTGTCTGCCGGGCCTCGGCCCGCCTGCTTGAGCGCGTGGTCCTGCGCGGCCCCGCCCCCCCACCGGGCTTTGCCGCCCTGCGCGAGGCTGTGCAGACAGCACTCAGCGCGCAACAGGCCCGCGACCGCACCCGCATGGATGGCGGGGACGACGCCGACCGCCCCTTTGGCCCCGAACCACTGCCCGCTTTCATGGACAGGCTGGCCACCTGTCTGGCCCCCGTACTGGGGTGGGAGGACGACGCAACACCCCCCACCCAGGGCGGGCACACCGCCCCCCTGCCAGACCTGCTGGCCGCCCTTGTGGCCGTGGCCGAAGCTCTGGCCCGCACCGACACGCAGGACCCCGCAGCCCGCCTGTGGCGTGGTGAGGAAGGCAACCTGCTGGCCGACCGGCTGACCGACCTGATGCTGGCCGCCACCGTCCTGCCCCCCCAGCCCCCCGCCGTGCTGGACGGGCTGCTGACAGCCGTGCTGACACAGGACCGCGCCGCCGCCCGCAAGGGCGACCCCACAGCCCTGCACCCGCGCGTGCTGATCTGGGGGCTGTTCGAGGCCCGGTTGCAAACGGCTGAAACCGTTATTCTAGGTGGGTTGTCGGAGGGTACCTGGCCCCCCGCAGCCGATGCCGGACCATGGATGAGTCGCCCCATGCGCCAGAAGGTGGGTCTGCCCTCGCCCGAGCAGGGCATAGGCCAGGCCGCGCATGATTTTTTTGCCTCGGCCACCGCTGCCCAGCGCGTGATCCTGTCCTGCCCACGGCGGAGGGAGGGCGCACCCGTTGTGCCTGCCCGCTGGCTGACCCGGCTGGACGCCTTTCTGTCAGGCCGGAACACAACCCTGCCCACACACCCGGCCCAGCACTGGCTGACCGGGCTGGACCTGCCCGCAGGGGCGGCCCGCCCTGTCAGCCCGCCACGCCCCACGCCCCCCACCGCCCTGCGCCCGCGCAGGCTGAGTGTGACGGAAATTGAAACATGGATGCGCGACCCCTACGCCATTTACGCCCGCCATGTGCTGAAACTACTGCCCCTGCCAGAGCTTGAGGAAGGGGCCGATGCCTCGGACTACGGCATGATCGTCCATGCCGCACTTGAACGCTGGGTACGCACCTATGGGGCAGGCTGGCCCGCCAACGCCCATGACCATATAGCCCGGATTTTCCGCGACAGCCTGGCCGAATACAGCCTGCGCCCGGCCCTGCGGGCCTGGTGGGAGCCCCGGCTGGCACGGATTGCCCATTGGGTCGCCGACACGGAAACCCTCCGCCGGGCCGAGCACGGCCCCCCAAAAGCCATTCTGACCGAAGCCAAAGGCCAGGTCAGTATCCCCCACGCCCCTGGGGGAGAGTTCAGGCTGGTCGGCCGTGCTGACAGGATAGAACTGGGGGCAGAAGGTAGCATAACCGTACAGGACTACAAAACAGGCATGCTCCCCACCACGCGCGACGTACTGACAGGCTGGAGCCCGCAGTTACCGCTGGAAGCCGCCATGGTGCTGCGCGGCGGTTTTCGTAACGTGCCAGAGGCCCAGGGCATCGACCGTCTGGTTTACTGGCGACTGACAGGCGGCCCCGACCCAGGGCAGGAAGTCACCATAAAGTCTGACGAGGACCAAAGCCTGACCGATCTGGCCGAGGCCACATGGCAGAACCTGCTGGACCGTATCAGCGCCTACGACAATCCCGACCAGCCCTACCTGTCCCACCCGCACCCCGGGCAGGAACCCCGCTTTGCCGATTACGCCCGTCTGGCCCGCGTGCCCGAATGGAGCACTGCCCGTACGGAGGGCGAGACATGAGCACCCAGCACAGCCCCACCCCGCAGGACGCCATTGCCCAGGCCAACAGCCAGCAGACCGTGGCGTCGGACCCTGTGGCCTCCGTTTTCGTGTCGGCCTCGGCGGGGAGTGGTAAAACCAAACTCCTGATCGACCGGCTGCTGCGCCTTATGCTGCCCCGGATCGATGCCAACGGGACTTTGCAAGCAGGCAGCCCTCCGGCGCGTATCCTGTGCCTGACCTTTACCAAGGCCGCGGCGGCGGAAATGGCCATTCGGCTGCAAACCCGGCTGGGCCGCTGGGTGACCCTGCCCGATGCCCGGCTGGATACGGAACTCCTCGCGCTGGACGTGCCCTGCACACCCCAGACCCGCCGCAAGGCCCGCGCCCTGTTTGCCGAGGTGCTGGACCTGCCCGGTGGCATGCGTATTGGTACCATCCACGCCTTCTGCCAGTCCCTTCTCCGCCGCTTCCCGCTGGAAGCCGCCATGAACCCACATTTCACCCTGCTGGAAGACACCGACGCCGCCCTGGCCCTGCGTAGCTGTGTGGAGGACGTTCTGGGCAGCATGCCCCAGCCACGTGCCGCCACCCTGGCAGGCCAGATCGGGCTGGAAGATTTTATTGCCCTGGCCGCCACCCTGCGCCGCACCCCGCGCGCGCAAGCTGTGCTGGACCTGGCCGATACCAAACCCCATAGCCTGACAGCCCTGCTGTGCCGGGTGCTTGACCTGCCCCAGAGCACAGTCAGCCTGAGCGACGCCGCCCTGCTGGAACAGGCCTGCACCGCCTTTACGGGAGAGGACACCCTGCGCGACAGCCTGCGCGAACTGTCCGAAAAAGGCACCGACACTGTCAAAAAAACCATTGCCCCCCTGCTGGACTGGCTGGCCCTGCCCCCCGACAGCCGGGCCGCGGAATGGCCGACATGGCAAAACGGGTTTCTGACCCGCGATGGCAAACCCCGCAGCCGTGGCCTTGTCACTGCCAAGCTGGTGCAGTCCTGCCCGGATGCCGTGCTGGCGGTGCAGAAGGAGGCAGAACGTATTCTGGCCGTGACGGAGCAGCGCAATGCCCGCCAGCTGGTGGTGCTGGGGCAGGCACTGCTGGAGGCCATAGCCCCCGTCGCCCGGCTTTATGACAGCCGCAAGGCCCGTCAGGGGCAGGTGGAATATGATGATCTGGTGCGCCACACACTGGGTCTGCTGGAAAAGCCGGGGGCGGCATGGGTGCTCTACAAGCTCGACGGCGGGATCGACCACCTACTGCTCGATGAGGTGCAGGATACCTCGCCCGAGCAATGGCAGATTGCAGGAGACCTGACGGCGGAATTCTTTGCCGGGGCAGGGGCGCGGGATGACGAAGCCCCCCCACGCACCGTTTTTGCCGTAGGGGACTATAAACAGTCGATCTACGGTTTTCAGGGCGCGGACCCCGAGGCCTTTCGTACCTGGCGGCAGCATTTCCGCACCCACACGGCCGCAGCACACCTGCCCTGGCGTGAACCGGGGCTGAGTGTGTCCTTCCGTTCCACCCCCACGGTGCTGGCTCTGGTAGACGCGGTCTTTGCCCACCCAGACGCCGCGCGGGGCGTGGTGGAGGATGGAGAACCTCCGATGCACCATACCTCCGCCAGACTGGGGCAGGGGGGGCAGGTGGAATTATGGCCCCTGGCCGAATCGGACAGCGCCGAGGAGGGTGACGACCCCAGCCCCTGGAATGCGGCCGCCACCAACACCACCCACCAGAGCCCGCGCCAGAAACTAGCCGATGCTCTGGCGCGCTACATTGCCCACGCCCTGTCCACCCCGCCACACGGGGGGCAGCCCGCGCTGACACCAGCGGATGTGCTGGTGCTGGTGCCCCGGCGCTCCCCCTTTGTCGGGCTGCTGGTGCGGGCCTTGAAGACACAGAACATCCCCGTCGCCACCCTTGTCCGCACCGGGCTGGCCGACCAGTTAGCCGTGCAGGACCTGATGGCCCTGTGCGCGGCCCTGCTGCTGCCCCAGGACGATCTGACACTGGCCTGCGTGCTGACATCCCCCCTGGGGGGCCTGTCGGACGACAGCCTGATGGCGCTGGCCACCAACAGGCCGGAAGGCCAGCCCCTCTGGTCCACCCTGCGGACACGCCACAGCCAGCGCCCGGACTGGACACAGGCCTGGACCCTGCTGGACACGCTGTTTGCCCGCGTGGACTACCTGCCCCCCCATGCCCTGCTGTGTCTGGCACTTGGCCAGCTTGGTGGCCGCGCCCGCCTGCTGGCACGGCTGGGGCCGGAAGCCGCCGAGCCGGTGGACGAACTACTGTCCGCCGCCCTGCGCTACCAGGACCAGCACCCGCCATCGCTGCAAGGGTTTGTGCACTGGCTGCGCCATTCGGAAGAAACTGTCCGGCGCGAGGCCGAGGCCGGGGGCAATGCCGTGCGGGTCATGACAGCCCACGGCGCCAAAGGGTTGCAGGCCCGGCTGGTCATTCTGCCCGACACGGTTGGCACCCCCCGGAATGACGAGCGGCTTTTCTGGGCCACCGATGCCAAAACCGGGCTGGACGTGCCTCTTTATGTCCCCCGCAGTGCGCTGGCTGTGCGCCAGAGCCGCGCCCTGGCAGAAGCCCGCCGCGCCCGCGCGGTAGAGGAATATAACCGCCTGCTCTATGTCGCCCTGACCCGTGCCGCCGACCGGCTGGTGGTCTGCGGCTGGAAACCCGGCCGCACGGTCCCGGCAGACAGTTGGTACGAACGCTGCCGTGCGGGGTTTGAAACGCTTGAGGCCCAACCCCGCGACTGGGTTGCGGCAGACGGCCCCTCCACCCTCTGGCAGGGCTGTGACTGGCCCGGCCAGCCTCTGGTGGTGGAAGAGGTGCCAAGCCACACCCCAGCCAAAACTGCCAGCGCGCCCAGCCAGCCGGAGGGGACACCCCCCTCCCGCCTGCCCGCCTGGGCAGGGCACGCGCCAGACTGGCGGCCGACCCCACCCGCAGCGGAAAGCCTGCCAGCACGCCCGCTGGCTCCCTCCCGCCCGGACGACACCATGCTGGGCCCACTGCCCCCCGCCCGATCCCCGCTGGAAACCGCCGCCATTACCCCCGCCCGGGCGCGTGAGGCAGCTTTCCGCCGGGGTAATCTTGTGCATGCCCTGTTGCAATTTCTGCCCGGCCTGCCCGCCGACCGGCAGGAAACCGCGGCCCGCCAGTGGCTGACACGCCCCACAAGCGGGCTGGACCCCGCCGATGCCAACACCCTGGCCACCAGCCTGCTGGAGGTGCTGCGCCTGCCAGAACTCGCCCCGCTGTTTGCCCCTCAGGCCCGGGCCGAACAACGGCTGGCAGGGCTGGTGGACGGGCAGGTTATCGTGGGGCAGGTGGACCGGCTGTGCATTCTGCCCGACCGGGTGATTGTGTGTGACTTCAAAAGCGGGCGTCATGCCCCGCGCGCGGTCGTAGGCACCCCCGTGCTCTACCTGCGCCAGATGGCGGCCTACCGCACCCTGCTGCGCCAGCTCTGGCCTGACAGAGATGTGGTGTGCGTGCTGGTCTGGACCGAACTGCCCCGGGCCGATGTCCTGCCCGACGCGCTGCTGGACAGCCACACCCCGCATGCCCGCGAACCTGCACGCTCTTGACCACCAGCGCGCCGCCCTTATGTGTAGGAAACAGGTGCACACCCCGCCCGAGGCCACGGCCCCAGGCGCAAAAGACGGGCGGCGCGGCGGGCATGCCGCCCCAGACAAAGGATACCGGACAATGAGTGAGCATACACGCGCTGTCAGCGATGCCAGCTTTGATCAGGACGTGCTGAAGGCCTCTGGCCTGGTGCTGGTTGATTTCTGGGCAGAATGGTGCGGCCCGTGCCGGATGATCGCCCCCGCACTGGACGAAATCGCCGGGGACCTGGCAGGCCAGTTGACCGTCGCCAAGATCAACATTGACGAAAACCCCACAACGCCCAACACCTACGGCGTACGCAGCATCCCCACCCTGATGCTGGTCAAAGACGGCAAGGTGGTGGACACCAAGGTAGGCGCACTGCCCAAAAGCCAGTTGAAAGCCTGGGTCGAAGCCGCTCTCTGAGCCGCCAGACCACCAGCCCCCCACCCACCAGTACCTATGGGGCCTGGGGTGGGGGTGCTCATAATACTTGGCATTACGCCCCCGTGCGCGTAATGCAACCAGGCAGCGGGGACATACCCGGCCTTTCCGTTATCGTGCAGTCACAGGGTTCAAGATGAGCTGGATCACCGAATACGTCCGTCCCAAAATCCGCGGCCTCCTGCGGCGCGAGGTACCGGACAACCTGTGGACCACCTGTGAGTCCTGCAGCCAGATGCTGCTGACCAAGGAACTGCACAAGGCGCTGAACGTGTGCCCCCATTGCGGCCACCACATGCGCGCCTCGGCCACAGACCGGCTGAAATGGACGTTTGATAACGGTGAGTTCAATCGCATTGAACTGCCTATGGCCCCGGTAGACCCGCTGGGCTTTCGTGACCAGAAAAAATATACCGACCGCCTGAAGGACGCACGCGCCAAAAGCCATCTGGATGAATCCCTGCTGGTGGCCCATGGCACCATTGGGGGCCACCCGGCTGTGGTGGGCGTTATGGCGTTTGAATTCATGGCAGGCACCATGGGTGCTGCTTTTGGCGAACGCTTTGTCGCTGCGGCCCGACTGGCCATTTTGCAGAAATCTCCGCTCGTCATCTTCACCGCATCGGGCGGGGCGCGCATGCAGGAAGGGCTTATCAGCCTGATGCAGATGCCGCGCACCACCGTAGCCGTGCAGATGCTGCGCGACGCAGGCCTGCCCTATATTGTGGTGCTGACCAACCCGACCACAGGCGGTGTGACAGCTTCCTTCGCCATGCTGGGTGACGTGCAGATTGGTGAGCCCAATGCCCTGATCGGCTTTGCAGGCCCCCGCGTGATCCAGGACACCGTGCGCGAAACCCTGCCCGAGGGCTTCCAGCGTTCGGAATACCTGCTGGACCACGGCATGCTGGACATGGTGGTGGCCCGCAAGGCACTGCCCCAGACGCTGGCGCGCATTATCGGCCTGCTCACACGGGCACCGGCCGATGTCAAAGCCCCGCCGCCGCGCAAACCTGCTCCCGCACAGGCCGCCGAGTAAGCGGCCCGTGTCCTCCCCCCAGCCCGGCAGCGCCAACACCGCCCAGCCCGCTACCGCCATGACGGAGTTTACTGGCCGCACGGGGGAAATCCTTGAACGGCTGAACCGCCTCTACCCCGCGCTGATCGACCTGTCGCTGGGGCGGCTGGAAGCCCTGCTGGCCCGTCTGGGCCACCCTGAAGACAAACTGCCGCCTGTCATCCACGTCGCGGGCACCAACGGCAAGGGCAGCACCTGTGCCACCCTGCGTGCCATTGGCGAGGCTGCGGGCTGGCGCGTGCATGTCATGTCCTCCCCCCATCTGGTGGATGTGACAGAGCGTTTTCGCATTGCTGGCCAGCTTGTCAGCGAAGCCGAGCTTGTTGCCACGCTCGAAGAAATCGAACGCGTTAATGCGGGTGCCCCCATTACCGTGTTTGAAGTGCTGACCGCCGCTGGATTCCTCCTCTTTGCCCGCCACCCGGCGGAACTGGCAATTATTGAAGTCGGGCTTGGCGGCCGGTGTGATGCCACCAATGTGCTTCGCAAACCCGCAGCCTGCGTGATTACCGCCATCTCGCGCGATCATGAGGCTTTTCTGGGCGACACGCTGGGGGCGATTGCGGCCGAAAAAGCAGGTATTTTCAAACCCGGCGTTCCCGCAGTCACGGGCTTTCAGCCTGACGAGGTTATGGCGGCCCTGCGCGCCCAGGCAGACAAAACCGGCACACCGCTGGCCTGCCGCGGGCAGGACTGGACCGTGGCCCCCCGGCCCGATGGTGCGCCCGGCATGGTCTTTACCGATGCCACAGGCAGCCTGACCCTGCCGCCATCTGCCCTGCCAGGCCCCTGGCAGGCTGACAACGCGGCCCTGGCCGTTGCGGCCCTGCGTTATGCGGGACTGACCCTGCCCGCAACCGCATGGGAGGGCATAAGCCGTGTGCGCTGGCCTGCGCGCATGCAGCGTCTGACAGGCACACTGGCCGGCCTGCTACCCACCGGGTGGGAACTGTGGCTGGACGGCGGGCACAACCCCGGTGCAGGTCTGGCGCTGGCGCGGGAACTGGCTCAGTGGTCCGACCAACCATTACACCTGTTGGTAGGGATGAAGCAGACCAAGGATGCCTCGGGCTTTCTTGACCCCGTGCTGCCTTACGCCACCGACCTATGGGCCATCTGTGAACCCCAGCAGCATCTGGCCCTGCCGGTCGAAGCCATTGTGCAGGCCAGCGGTGGCAAAGCCCATATTGGCCCCACCATCCGTGAGGCGCTGGACGCCATTGTAGCCAGCAGCACAGGCGCACCCGCGCGCGTGCTGATCTGCGGCAGCCTGTATCTGGCCGGCGTGGCGCTGAAACAGGACGGCTGGCAGGCAAGCTGACAGCCCGACAACACCGCACAGATTATGGGAAAATGGTGCCCCCAGTAGGATTTGAACCCACGACCTACCGCTTACAAGGCGGTTGCTCTACCACTGAGCTATAAGGGCTTGGCAGAACGTGCTACCTAAGGCGGGACTATAAGCGGCAACAATGCCATGCCGTCAAGCCCTGTTTTTTGGAAAGATCACCCATTTTTTGGGGATACAGGATATTGCATCGGCCCTGTCACTGGCGCATCTAGGCGGTCATGCCCCATTCTGCCCTGCCTGCCCTGTCCCTGCA
Organism: Acetobacter vaccinii; assembly: GCF_008365315.1. Taxonomy (NCBI): domain Bacteria; kingdom Pseudomonadati; phylum Pseudomonadota; class Alphaproteobacteria; order Acetobacterales; family Acetobacteraceae; genus Acetobacter; species Acetobacter vaccinii. The sequence goes on from NZ_CP043506.1 coordinate 1,109,390, forward strand.
CGATAGCCAACGCCGCCAGACCGTACCGTTTGCGCCGCTAGACCCTGCCCATGTCAAGGTCTACTACTGTGGCCCGACGGTGTATGATCTGGCACATATTGGCAATCTGCGCGCCATGCTGACAGCCGATGTGCTGGTACGCCTGCTGCGTCAGTTGTACCCACGCGTGACCTTTGTGCGTAATATCACCGACGTGGACGATAAAATTACCGCCCGCGCCCGCGCCAACGGGGAAGATATTGCAGCCCTGACCAGCCGCACCACGGCCGACTTCCATGCCGACCTTGCGGCTCTGGGCGTGTTGCCGCCGGATATTGAACCCCGCGCCACCCACAACATTACCCAGATGCAGGAGATGATCGCACAGCTGGTCGCCAACGGGCACGCTTATGTGGCCGAGGGGCATGTGCTGTTTTCGGTCGGGTCTTTTCCGTCCTACGGTGCGCTGTCTGGCCGTAACCCTGACGAGCTTGAGGCCGGGGCGCGGGTGGAAGTGGCCCCGTACAAACAAGCAGCGGGCGATTTTGTGCTGTGGAAGCCCTCCACCCCCGACCAGCCGGGCTGGGACAGCCCCTGGGGCCGGGGCCGACCGGGCTGGCATATTGAATGCTCGGCCATGTCGCACCGCTATCTGGGCGACAGCTTTGACATCCATGGCGGCGGGTCGGACCTGATGTTCCCCCACCATGAGAATGAGCGTGCGCAGAGCCTGTGCTGCTTTCCGCACGGCAGCTTTGCGACCTACTGGGTCCACAACGCCATGCTGCTGGTGGATGGTGAGAAAATGTCCAAGTCCTTGGGCAATTTCCTGACCATCCGCGACGTGCTGGCACAGGCTCCGGCCGAGGCCCTGCGGCTTTTGCTGCTGGGGGCGCATTACCGCTCGACCCTGAACTATACGCTCTCAGGCCTACAAGAAGCCCGCCGCACGCTGGACCGCTTTTACCGTGCGCTGGAAACCGCAGGAGTTACGCAGGACACGCTGGACCCAGCCGTCGCGCAGGCTACCGCCCTGCCGCAGGGCGTGCTGGCCGCCCTGACTGACGACCTGAACACCCCCAAAGCCATAGCCGAGCTGCATGCCCTGGCCGACAAAGCCCTGGCCGGGGACCACGAGGCAGGTCTTGCCCTCAAACGGGGTGCCAACCTGATGGGCCTGCTGGCCAGCAGCCCGCAAGGGTGGTTTCGGGGTGAGACCTCCAGCGACGAGGACAGCGCCATCGAGACCCTGATTGCCGAACGGCTGGCGGCCCGCAAAGCCCGCGACTTTGCCCGCGCCGATGCCCTGCGTGACCAGTTACAGGGGATGGGCATTTTGCTGGAAGATACACGAGACGGCACCACATGGAGGCGCGCATGACCGGGCGTGACGGCGGCGCACCGCTGGAACCATTGGGCAATACGCCTGTTGTTATTCTGATCCGCCCGCAGATGGCCGAAAACATTGGCACCACAGCCCGTGCCATGGCCAATGGCGGGTTGTTCCACCTGCGGATTGTCAGCCCGCGTGATGGCTGGCCGCAGGAACGCGCCTGGCGTGCGGCCTCCGGGGCTGACAGAATTCTGGAAGCCGCCACCGTGCACGACAGCGTGGACGACGCTATTGCCGACCTGCACCATGTCTATGCCACCTGCCCACGCCCGCGCCATATTATCAAAACCGTCATGACTGCACGGGGTGGTGCGGCCGAACTGCGTGCGGCAACGCGCCGTGGCCTCAAGGTCGGGCTGATGTTTGGCCCTGAGCGCGCCGGGCTGGATAATGAGGATATGGCCAGAGCCGATGCGCTGATCCGCTATCCGCTCAACCCCGCGTTTATGTCGCTCAATCTGGCGCAGGCCGTCATGATCATGGCGTATGAGTGGTGGATGTCGGAAGACAGCACCCCTCCGCGCACGCTGATGACCAATGAGACCCATGTGGCGACCAAGGGAGAGCTGGAAAACTTCATGTCGCATCTGGTACGCGAACTGGATGACTGCGGTTTCCTGCGCAATGCCCAGAAGAAGCCGGGTATGGTGCGCAACCTGCGGCATTTCTTTACCCGTGGGGAAGTGACGGAGCAGGAACTGCGCACCCTGCATGGTGTGGTTCGGGAACTGGCCCACCCACGCGGCAAGGACGGCCTGCCCGACGCAGGCTGACACCACGCACTACCCCCACTGAATCGGGGTGAAGGGGCCTGAGGCCCCTTCCGGGTCTCAGGGCAGCGCCCTGAAAACAAAACCTCACCAGAGCCCCTCAACTACGGCCCTCTTCCTCAGACCCGCATGATTAGCAGACCAGTCTGACAGGCTTATTAGGAACAGGATTTGATTGGGTGTCTTTTCTCAGGGCTCTGCCCTGAAACCCGGAAGGGACCGTCGGCCCCTTCACCCCATTTTATTATGGGCTGAATTAACGTGTCGTATGCTTACAGCAAGCACCACAACAGCAGTCATCATTGCGTTTTGTTCTAAGTGAACAAAAGCCAGACTATTTCTTGATTTTAGGAGGGAAGAAGAACTGGTGGAGCCAATCGGAATCGAACCGACGACCTCCTGAATGCCATTCAGGCGCTCTCCCAACTGAGCTATGGCCCCACACTGTTCTTTCAACACAGCGGCTTGGGTCGCCGTGTGTGAAGTGGGTCTTACAGCCTCCTCAAACCGGTTGCAACCCCTTATTTTTATGCCTGTAACACTTTTATGGCCCGCAAGGCGGCAATCAGCGGCAGCAGGGGCAAACCCTGAATGGCAAAGGCATCCCCCTCAATCCTGTCAAAGAGCTGGATGCCCGGCCCCTCCAGCCTGTACGCCCCCACGCTGGACAGGCACTGTGGGCCTTCAAAGGCCAGATACCGTGCAACAAACCCCTCCGTTACAGGCCGCATGGTCAGCCGGGGTTCCGCCACATGCTCCCACAGCACCTGCCCATCCTGCACAAGCACAACCGCCGTATGCAGGATATGGGTCTGCCCCTGGAGCGCCATCAACTGGGTGTGAGCCTGTGCCATATCAGCAGGCTTGTCATACCACTGGCCCTGACAGGACAGGATCTGGTCCGCCCCGATCACCACCGCACCGGGGGCAGGCACGGCCAGTGCCTTGGCACGGGCAAGAGCCAGAGCTGTCTCTGACGCAGACCACCCCTGCTGTAGCCCCTGCTGCTTCAAAGGGGCTTCATCCACGTCGGGGGACTGTGTTTCAAACTCCAGACCGGCATTGTCGAGCATATGCCTGCGGGTATGAGAACCACTCGCCAAAAGGAGTTTCGACTCCCTGTTCTGTAAAGGAGTCGGCTTTAGTACTAAAGCGAGCATGGCAGCGTGTTCCTTTCAGGTACTGCGATGAAAAGAGCCTGTGAGTACTCTGTTGAGTACCGGGGTACATGTGGATTGTACGGAGGTCGGAACATGGGCGTACCGAGTACCGGTAACAACTCTGAAGATTCATGAACCGGTGAATTGTACACAGCCTCATTCTGGATAATTTGGGATAACTCTTAAAAACCCTTGTTTTGCAACGCTCTGAGTTTTGTACACACTGTGGGAAAGATGGGGTACATTTTTGGAATGTCGGGTACCCCGTCATCCACAGTACCTTTTTACAACATCAGTCTTTTTCTTTCTTTTTTTTATAGGAGGAGGGGCGTGGACAGCGCGCGCAAAGATGTGCAGGACTTCTCGCCATGAAAACGCATTCACACATTCCCTCCGCCAAGCGCCTGCTCAGAACGCTCAATGGAGAGGCTCTGTGGCCTCCTCCCATGTGGCTGATGCGCCAGGCCGGACGCTTCCTGCCCGAGTTCCGCGCCATGCGTGCCAAAGCGGATTTCATGACCCGCTGCATGACGCCCGATATCGCAACGGAACTGACCCTTCAGCCCATCCGCCGTTTTGGCATGGATGGGGCCATCCTGTTTTCCGACATTCTGATCCTGCCCTGGGCTATGGGCCAGTCGCTCGATTTTGTGGCCGGTACCGGGCCGGTTCTGGGTGCCATTCGCACAGCGCAGGACCTCGACAAACTCGACGCAGGCATGATTGCGGAAAAAACTGCCCCTGTGCTGGAAACACTGACACGGCTGCGCGGTATTCTGGACGGGCCGGACAGCATCGGTGCAGCTGCACCGGGCAGCACAACGCTGATGGGCTTTACGGGCTCTCCCTTCACCGTTGCGTGCTACATGGTGGAAGGTGGTGGGTCGAAGGAATTTGCCCAGACACGCCGCATGGCTTTTGCAGAACCTGCCTTGTTTGACCGGCTGATAGACCTGCTGACCACAACCACGGCAGACTACCTGTGCGCGCAGGTGGAGGCCGGGGCAGAAGCAGTGATGCTGTTTGATTCCTGGGCCGGACTGCTGCCGCCGTCGCAGTTCCGCAGGCATGTCATAGAGCCAACCCGCCAGATTGTGGCGGCCCTTAAAGCCCGTTACCCGCATGTGCGTGTTGTTGGCTTCCCCCGCCTTGGTGGGGTTATGGTGGCCGAATACGCCCGCCAGACCGGGGTTGATGTGGTGGCGCTGGATACCGGGGCCGACATAGCCCAGATCCGCCCCCTGTTGCCCGCAGGGGTTGGGATCCAAGGGAATCTGGACCCGATTTCCGTGCTGGCTGGGGGCGAGGCCATGCGGGCCGAAGCCCGGGCCATCTGCCATGCCGGGCGGGGTCTGCCGCATGTCTTCAACCTGGGTCACGGCGTTCTGCCAGAAACCCCGGTGGAGCACGTGGAGGACCTGGTGCGTATCGTGCGGGAGGGTGCATAATGGCCGGGGCAGCGCCGATCGGTCTGGTCATTTTTGACTGTGATGGCGTGCTGGTGGACAGCGAGGAAGCAAGCTGCCGCCTGTGTGCTCAGGCGGCGCGCGAAGCAGGCATGGCTGTTGCGGACAGCGATGCCGTTGCGACGTTTTCCGGTATGGCGCTGCCCCTGATCCAGCAGATGATCGAGCGTGAGACGGGCACAGACCTTGGCCCGCACTGGGCCGATGTCATGCAGGCCCGGTTTGTCAGCGCCATGAAGGAAGGGGTGGAACCCATGCCCGGCGTGCATGCCATGCTGGAGGCGGTACACAGGCTGGGGGTGCCGGTTCGTGTGGCGTCCAACTCCTCCATGGAGGAAATGGCCGTCAAGTTTGCGGCCACAGGGCTTGAGCCTCATTTTGAAGGCCGTATTCACTCCGCGCGGGATATGCGGGTGCCCAAACCCCGGCCCGATGTGTACCTGCATGCCGCCCGTACCCAGGGGATTGAACCTGCCCGCTGCCTGGTGCTGGAAGACAGCGACCCCGGCGCACGGGCTGCCGTGGATGCAGGCATGACCTGTGTGATGCTGCGTGAGGCCCATAAGCCCATACCGAACTGGCCGGGACTGATCCGGATTGAAAAACTGTCTGAATTTCCAGCTATTGTTGCACGCATGGCTGGGGTGGAGGAGCAGGCGTAATGGTGGTTGAGGCTTTTTTACCCTATGGCCGCTGGTTTCTGGCGCTGCATGTCATGTCTGTCATGGCGTGGATGGCAGGGCTGTTCTATCTGCCCCGGCTGTTTGTGTACCACTGTCAGGTCAGCCTGGGCGGGGCGGAGAGCGCGCGCTTCAAAATCATGGAGCGGCGGCTGTACCGCGCCATTACGACCCCGGCCATGGTGGCCAGTTTCCTGTTTGGCAGTTGCCTTGTACTGACCCCGGGGCTGGTGGACTGGCATGCCGGGTGGTGGCACCTTAAGCTGCTGGCGGTTTTTCTGATGGCCGGGTTCCATGGGGCCTGTGGCCGTTGGCTACGTGACTTTGCCAATGACCGGAATACACATTCTGAAAAGTTCTTCAGACTGGCAAATGAAATCCCGACAGTGTTGATGATCGTGATTGTGATTATGGTTATCGTCCAGCCCTTTTAAAACAACGCTGTCGTCAAACCTGACCAAGGTTTTTTGGAATTTTTTTCAGAGTTTTTTAAAGACTGTCGCCTTTTTAAAAAAAGGCGACACCCAAAAACTTTTATGACTTTGCAGAGATTGTCAGAGATTTTTTCTTTTTATAAAAAAGTCTGGTTTTGTTTTCTATCCGTCTTGTGTTCTACAGAGACAAAGCCATAAGAGATAATTTTATATAAGCCCTTTGGTTTTCAAAAGTCCAAAAGTGGCGATTGTGACCATACAGGTAATGGAACCTGTGCGGATCATCTCCTCCACTTCGGAAAGCAAGAGTGTATGGCAGGTCATATCCTGCTCTGTCGCTTCAAGCTGTCGCTCCCCCTGTGCCAGGCCTGTGGCAAGGAAGACATGGCCTTTCTGTGTTGAATAGCCCGGACCTTGGTACAGAAGCCCCGCGTGGGTCATGGTCTGGGCGGTCAATCCGGTCTCTTCACGCAGTTCGCCCGCAGCAATATCCTCAGGTCGGGCATCGGGCCGGGTTTCCCACATGCCCATTGGCAGTTCCCACAGGGTCTGCTGCACCGGGTAGCGGTACTGGCGCACGAGGGTGACGGTGGGTGTGCCGTCTTCTGTCCGGCCCAGCGGCAGGATAACAACAAAATCCCCCCGCTCGACCACGCCGTACAGGCCATCCTGCCCGTTGGGGCGGCGGATAATGTCCTCCCGCACGCGGGTCCATGGGTTTTCATACGCAATACGGGACGACAGGGTGACGTAGCCTCCGGCGTCGGGGGTAGGGTCTGTCATGGATGGTCCTTTCTGGCTGTCTATGCGCTGGACATGGGCCTGATCAGCACGGCAGGCCGTTTTGCCAGAGCAGGGGAACCTGCCCTATACTGCACCGGCAAACAGGGGAGAAAAACCTGCATGACGCTGAATGTAAGGTCGGTGGCTGTTTTTTGTGGCTCACGCACGGGTCACGACCCGGCATACAGCCAGGAGGCTGTGCGTGCGGGGGAACTGCTGGCCAGGCACGGCGTACGCCTGATTTATGGCGGTGGTGCCAATGGGCTGATGGGGATTGTGGCGGATGCCACCATCCGGGCCGGGGGCAGCGTGACCGGGATTATTCCCGAATTTCTCAAAACCCGTGAAAAAATGCACGAGCAGGTGTCGGAACTGATCGTGACCACCTCCATGCATGAGCGCAAGCAGATCATGTTTGCCAAGGCCGATGCCTTCTGGATTCTGCCCGGTGGTTTTGGAACATTTGATGAAATGATGGAGATCCTGACATGGCGGCAGCTTGGCCGGCATGACAAGCCCATTCTGCTGGTTAACGTCGGTGGCTGGGGGGATTGCGTGGTGGCCATGCTGGATGCGGCAGTCCGCCAGGGCTTTGCCTCGGCCGAGGCCCGCGCCCTGCTGGTGAGCGTGCCTGATGTTGAAACCGCATTAAGCCTGTCCGGTCGGGCGCATGATGGGGTCGAACTGCCTATGGATGTGCTGTAGGCAGCGTATTTCTGCCCTTGCTTTGTGAGCACAGGCAGGCTATAGGCTCTTCACCATATCGGAGTGTAGCTCAGCCTGGTAGAGCACTGTGTTCGGGACGCAGGGGCCGGAGGTTCGAATCCTCTCACTCCGACCATGGTTTTTTCATAAAAATAAAATAGAAAACCAGAGTAATACTGTTTTCAGTTTTATTTTAAACCATCGAACTTTCTTAAAATTTCATTTAAACTACCAGAGAAAACTTTTTATCTGGTGGTGGGCATGAGTTCGGAACTCCCTAAAAACTTTGATGCATTTTACTCCACTATTCTGGGCCTGAGCCTGAATAGCCTTAAATTCAATACCTTTACTGATAATTTTGATGCAGAACGCTTTAATATAGATGGCGTTGACCATTCCAGAGACTTTGATCTGGGGTCGAGAAACCTTTATTTCACGTGGTTCTTTTTCAACCGGGAAAATCTGTTCAAGGCCTACTCCCTCCTTGCGGACGATTCCTCCCGTCTTTTGTATCTGTGCCTGATCGTCTACCGGATGGTCGGCCATCTTGCCTTCAAAATTCCTGTAGAGTTCCTCAATCGTCCGCAGGACCTTCAGGCCCTCCGCAATGCTGAAAAATCGGTTGAGAGCACCTACCCGGTGACGGGGATGTTCGGCAACCTGCGGCATTTTGATTTTGAGTTTCAGGGCAAGCATTACGTGGGTGATTGCCTGAGCCTGGAGTTTTACCTGTACAGGCACCAGTATTTTTATAACCAGAACGGCATCAAGATTGCTCCCGAAGAGGGCGATAGTGTCATTGATGGTGGAGCCTGCCTGGGTGATACGGCGCTAGTTTTTTCCAACACGGTTGGGCCTGCGGGCAAAGTCTATTCCTTTGACCCGGTGCAGGAACATTGTGATGTTCTGAATTTCAACATCAAGCAGTTTCCCTACCATAATGTCGAGGTCATGCCTTATGGGCTGTCTGACCACGAGGTCAACGCGCCATTGATGGTCATGAACCACTATGCACCGGGCTTTTCGGCCGGGTCACAGGTGCTGCCTCTGACCTCTCTCGACATTCTGGTTGCCCGTGGTGAAATTGAGAGAATTGATTTTATCAAGCTGGATATTGAAGGGGCTGAACTGGAAGCCCTTAAAGGAGCGCAGGAGAGTATTAAGCGCTTTCGGCCGAAAATGGCTGTATCACTGTACCATAAGCCCAATGATCTTTATGAGCTGATGTTCTACATCAAAAACAATTTTGATTTTTATGAGTTCTATCTTGGCCACTATACAATCCATTCGGAAGAAACGGTTTTGTATTGCAAGCCGATCACGCGCTGAATTTTAAGGCGGGCAGGGCTTTCCTTTCCTGATGGAAAGGAAAGCCCCCGCTCTTCAGGCGCGTTCTGTTACGGTTGTGCTGTGCTGGCCCACCAGCAGGGCTTCCCAGCGGTGCATGTCGGCCATACGGTCAGCACGCTGGCTGTGGCTTAATTCCTCCAGCCGCAGGGCGGAGAAGGACCCCAGCGCAATGCTGGTTATAAAACCCAGCACAGCGGCAAGACCGGGGAGCGACAGGGCATAGTCGCTCCAGTTTTTGGATTCAGGCAGGGACTGCCACAGGTACTGGGACAGCCGTGTGGTGTTGGTGAACTCCTGATATCCAACATTCAACCCCGAATGGAAGGTTGAAAATTTCAGCCCGCAGGCAATGAAAATAAATGTGGAGCAAATGGCCAGGCTAAGCGCCATCAGCCACAGGGATATCAGGGTTGTTTTTTTCCATACCATTTTGTCACGGCCTCCTAATTCTGTAAGGTTAGGGGGCAAAAGTGGCTAGCGTTACTTGTGCTGCCTTTCGCATCCTCCGTCCTGATTAATGTATACCTGATATGCTCTTAATGCAACGTGAATCGACAGGAGTCCTAGGATTCCTGCCATTTTCACGGTCTATGGACAAGCTGAGCCCTGCTTCCCATCTATAGGGAAAAGGGCAGTATGGCGCATGCTGGCCTGCCCGGTGGACAGGCTGCGGTTTTCGCAAAGACCGACACAGGGAAAGGCACGATCATGACAATGAAAACGCGGGTCAGGCTGGGGCTTGGCATGGTGCTGGCAGTGGGCATGGCCTGCGCGACAGTGCCTGACACAAGCTACGCGCACCCAGGTGGTGGTGGTGGACCCGGTGGCGGTCCTGGTGGTGGTTTTGGGGGCGGCGGCGGTCCCGGAGGTGGACCGGGCGGCTTTGGCGGCGGCGGCGGCCCACAGGGCGGTGGGTTTGGTCCCGGCAGTGGTGGCTTCCGCCCCGGTGGAGGACCGGGCGGCTTTGGCGGCGGTGGTGGTCCACAGGGCGGCGGTTTTGGTCCCGGTGGTGGCGGTTTCCGCCCCGGAGGCGGACCGGGCGGCTTTGGTGGCGGCGGTGGTCCACAGGGCGGTGGTTTTGGTCCCGGCGGTGGCGGCTTCCGCCCCGGTGGAGGGCCGGGCGGCTTTGGCGGCGGCGGTGGCCCACAGGGCGGTGGTTTTGGTCCCGGCGGTGGCGGCTTTCGTCCCGGAGGCGGTCCGGGTGGTCCGGGTGGCGGCGGGCGGCCCGGTTATCTGGCAGATGGACGTTGGAGCAACGGTGGGGGTGGCCCCGGTCCGGGCGGCGGCGGTCATGTTTTTTATGGCGGTGGCGGCTGGGGGCCGTCGGCATGGGTTAATGGCCCCGGTGGCGGCAGGCCCGGTTTCTGGGGTCCATATTCTCCATTCGTCGGCTGGTGGGGTTCGGACTATTATGGCGGTTGGAATTACCCGTCCTACGGCTGGGGCTATGGGGACTGGGCTGGGGATTATGCTGTCAGCCCATACTGGGCGGGCTGGGGGTGGGGGTGGTCCGCGCCCTTCATGTTCGGCTCGGCTCTGGGTATGACCATTGGCAGCAGCATCAATGCTGACACATCCGCTACATACCCGGCTGCGGGAGTGTATACTCAACCGCAGGCTCAGGACTCAGCTGGGTATCCTGTGTCGGGGCGGCTGGGAACACCGGCGGCGCAGTCTCCCTCCAACATCAATTCCAACATGTCGCTGCCAATTGCGTGCAGTTCCGGTCTGGTGTTTGACGCCGTAACACAGACCTGCCGGATGCCCTGAATGGGGCCATAACGGGAGCAGAGAAAAGGGGGCGCCTTGATTGGGGCGCCCCTTTTTTTTCAGGGCTCGGCCCTGTGATCTGGAAGGGTCGAAAGTCCCTTCACTCTATTCTGTTGAATGGTCTGCAAGGTTGTGGTCATGCCTCGCGCGCGGGAATGGCCCCTTCCAGCGCCAGCAGCCAGGCTTTGTCCTCAACACCGCCCCAGCCGGAATAGCCCCCAAGCCCATGGCGCGCCACAACGCGGTGGCATGGGATGATAATGGGGATAGGGTTGCGCCCGACTGCCTGCCCGATCGACTGGGCGCTGCCGCCACACTGGGCAGCCAGTTCGGCATAGGTGACGGTTGTTCCCACCGGGATGGTACGCAGCGCGTCCCACACCCGCTTTTGGTACGGGGTGCCAAAGGGGGTCAGCGGTACGGGGAATTCCCCCAGGGTTGTGGGGGCGTCAAACCACTGGTCCAGCCAGTCACGCGCCTGGCAGAGCAGGGGGGTCTCGGTCTGGTCGCGGCCCCAGCCCCAGTCGAGCGCAAGAATGGCTCCATCTTCTTCCGACAGGGTCAGGTCCCCAAGGGGGGAGTGGAGGGAAAGCTGGGGCATGGACAAATAACCTTCTGACTGAGCAGGGCAGACAAACAGCAATGCGGCAGACCCCGCAGGGTCTGCCCGCTGGGCTTGGTCTGTCTTATCATTTTTTAAGCCTACGTTCGCGGGGGAAACTGCATTAAGACAGCCTCAGCCAGCACACAGGACCAACAAGCAGGGGGAGGCCGCATACCGTGGGCTATCAGGGGGAAGACACGATTTTTGCGCTCTCCAGTGGGGTGGAGCGCGCTGCCATAGCGGTCATGCGGGTGAGCGGGCCAGACAGTGCGCGTATTCTGGGGCAGATGTGCGGGGCACTGCCCAAAGCCCGGCAGGCTGCATTACGCAAGCTCTGGCAGAATGCCAGTACGCAGGACAGTGTGCTGGATGAAGCTCTGGTCCTGTGGTTTCCCGGCCCCCGCAGCTACACGGGGGAGGACGGGTTTGAACTGCACCTGCATGCAGGCCCGGCCATTATCCGCGCGGTATCGGCGGCACTGGTGGCCCACGGTGCGCGCCCGGCGGAGGCTGGGGAATTTACACGCCGCGCGTTCCAGAACGGGCGGATGGATCTGATTGAGGCCGAGGGGGTGGCTGACCTCGTGGCGGCCGAAACCGAAAGCCAGCGCAGGCAGGCTCTGGCGCAGGCCGATGGCGCGTTAAGCCGTGTCTATACCGGCTGGGCTGAACGGCTCAAGCAGGTGCTGGCCTGGCAGGAAGCCCTGATAGACTTCCCCGATGAAGACCTACCCCCCGAGGTGGAAGACGGTATCCGCTCCGACATTGCCGCCCTGATGGACGAAATGCACCACCACATGCAGGACGGGCAGAAGGGCGAGCGTATTCGGCACGGTATGGTGTTTGCCATTATTGGTCCGCCTAATGCGGGCAAGTCGAGCCTGCTTAACTGGCTGGCCCAGCGTGATGCGGCCATTGTTTCCCCCGTGGCAGGGACAACGCGCGACGCGTTGGAAATTGTGGGCACATTGGCCGGGGTACGTGTTACCTTTGTGGACACCGCCGGCCTGCGTGACACGGACGATGCGATTGAGGCCGAAGGCGTGCGGCGGGCTTTGTTTCACGTGAAACAGGCGGACTGTGTTATTCAGATGTTTCCCGTAGGCTCCCCCCCGGATAGCGTGTTTGACGGGGCCGTGCTGGTGGGCAACAAGGCCGATGTCGGGGCGCTGCCCGCAAGTGTGGCAGGGTGCGATGTTGTGCCTGTCAGCCTGTTGACGGGGCAGGGGCTGCCTGCGCTGCATGCCGTGCTGGAGCAGCGGGCTCTGGCTCTGACGGCATCGTCCAGCGGGGTGCCATTGCTGACAAGGGCGCGGCATGGGGCCGGGGTGCGGGATGCCTGCGCCTGTCTGGAGCGGGCCATGCAGCAGGACTGGCCAGAACTGCGGGGTGAGGAATTGCGCCTGGCCATGCGCGCATTGGGGCGTCTGACCGGGCAGGTGGGCGTGGAGGAACTGCTGGATGCGATATTCGGCCAGTTCTGTATAGGAAAGTAGATGGGGCAGGATAAAGGTACGGTCATGCACGGGTCTTATGATGTGATTGTGGTAGGTGGTGGCCATGCCGGGTGCGAGGCCGCAGCGGCTGCTGCACGGTGTGGGGCCAGGACACTGTTGCTGACACACCGCAAGGCCACGGTGGGGGCCATGTCCTGCAACCCGGCAATCGGCGGCATCGGCAAGGGGCATCTGGTGCGTGAAATTGATGCGCTGGATGGTCTCATGGCGCGTGCGGCTGACCGCGCGGGTATTCATTTCAAACTGCTCAATCGTTCCAAGGGGCCAGCCGTGCAGGGGCCGCGTGCCCAGGCCGACAGGCAGTTGTACCGCAAGGCCGTGCAGGACCTGCTGGCCGAACAGCCCAACCTTGATGTGGTGGAAGGGGCAGCAGCCGATCTGGTCTGCGATGCTCAGGGCTTCGTGCAAGGCGTTGTGACAGAGGACGGGCGGCAGTGGGCAACCGGGGCTGTGGTGCTGACCACCGGAACATTTCTGGACGGTGTTATCCATGTCGGCCACGACAGCACCCCCGCTGGCCGCGTGGGGGAAGGACCGTCGGTGCTGCTGGCCAAGCGCCTGCGTGGGTTGGGGCTGCGGATGGGGCGGTTGAAGACGGGCACTCCAGCCCGGCTTGTCAGCACCAGTATCGACTGGGCTGCGCTGGGGCGGGACGAGGGCGATGCCACGCCTGAGCCTTTCAGCCGTCTGACAGGGCAGATCACCAACCGGCAAGTGGCCTGCGGCATTACCGCCACGACCGAGCGCACGCACGCTATTATCCGTGAGCATCTGCACCTGTCGGCGGTGTATGGTGGCGCTATTTCTGGCCGGGGGCCACGCTACTGCCCGTCGATTGAAGACAAGGTTGTGCGCTTTGCCGACAAGGCCAGCCACCAGATTTTTCTCGAACCCGAAGCCCTGCCAGAGCATGAAGGTGGGCATCTGGTGTACCCCAATGGCATTTCCACCAGCCTGCCCGCCATGGCGCAGGATGCCATGATCCATTCCATCCCAGGGTTGGAGCAGGCCGTGATTGCCCAGTATGGCTACGCGGTGGAATATGACTATGTGGACCCGCGGGAGCTGTCGGCTAGTCTGGAACTGCGGCAATGCCCCGGCCTGTTTCTGGCCGGGCAGATCAACGGCACCACAGGGTATGAGGAAGCCGGAGCCCAGGGGCTTGTGGCCGGTGTTAACGCAGCCCGGCGGGCAGGCGGGCAGGCGGCTGTCAGTCTGGACCGTGGGCGTGCCTATACTGGGGTGATGATTGATGACCTGACAACACAGGGTGTCAGTGAGCCGTACCGTATGTTTACCTCCCGTGCGGAATATCGACTGACCCTGCGGGCCGACAATGCCGATATGCGCCTGACTGCGCTGGGGCTGGAATGGGGCTGTGTCGGGGCGGAACGCCGTGCTGTGTTTGAGCGTGACGTGGCCGCCATTACTCAGCTCCAGCAGCGTGCAGAGGAACAGGGCTGGCAACCGCAGGAGCTGAGCCGGGCCGGGGTACGCGTGGCGCAGGATGGCCGCCGCCGTAGCCTGCTGGATGTTCTGGCCTGTGGGGTGGAGGACGCGACACTGGCTACTCTGGCCCCCTGGTTTATGGACGCCCCCGAACGCGCCCGCCGCCATGTCATGACCGAGGCCCGCTATAGCGGGTATCTGACACGCCAGCAGCGTGAGATCCGCCAGTTGGAAGCCGAGACGGAAATCCGCTTTCCCACAGGGATGGATTTTGCCGCCATTGGTGGCTTGAGCACGGAAATGCGTGAACGGCTGGAGGCTGCCCGGCCAGAAAACTTTAGCGCAGCCCAGCGGATACCGGGCATGACCCCGTCGGCCCTGATGGCGGTGCTGGCCTATATCAAGAAGGAAAAGGCACATGCCCACACAGCTTGAAACAGCCTCTGTTTCACGTGAAACACAGGAGCGGCTGGAGGTCTTTGCAGCCCTTCTGCAAAAGTGGAACAGCCGGATCAACCTTGTGTCCCCCAAGGATATGGACAGGCTGTGGGACCGCCACATTCTGGATAGTCTGCAACTGGTTCCTTTGTTACAAGGGCACGGGCGCTTTATCGACATGGGGTCCGGCGGCGGGTTTCCCGGCGTGGTGGTGGGGATTGCCACGGGTATTCCCGGCGTGCTGATCGAGGCCGATCAGAGGAAGGCCACCTTCCTGCGTGAAGCCGCCCGCGCAACCCAGGCTGATCTGACGGTGGTGTGCAGCCGCCTGGAACAGGCCGAGGTTGCCCCAGCCCCGGTGGTTACGGCGCGGGCACTGGCCCCGTTGGGCAAGTTGCTGGACTGGGCCTTTCCGCTGTTGGCGCCCGGTGGGGTCTGTCTGTTCTTGAAAGGGCAGCAGGCCGGTCAGGAAATAAGGGAGGCGGAACAGGCCTGGCGGATGGATGTGCAGTCCTTTGCCAGTCAGACGTCTTCCGATGGTGTGATTTTGAAAGTGAGTCATTTTAATCGTGTCGAAACCTGAACAGAACGCAAAGACATGCCGCATCCTGGCGGTGGCCAACCAGAAGGGCGGCGTGGGCAAGACCACAACCGCCATCAATCTGGCAGCGGCCCTTGCACTGGGCGGTGCCAAGGTCGTGCTGGTTGACCTGGACCCACAGGGCAATGCTTCCACCGGGGTGGGCATAGGCTACGACGCCCGCAAGGGTGGGTCATATGCGCTGCTGATGCAGGAAAAACCCGTGCAGGATCTGCTCCAGCCGACCGAGACGGATAACCTGTCGGTCATTGCGGCCAATACCGAACTGGTCGGGGCCGAGATTGAACTGGTGGATGCCCAGGAGCGCGAAACCCGCCTGCGGGCCGCTCTGGCTCCGCTGGCTGATAAAGCTGATTATGTCATCATCGACTGTCCCCCCAGCCTTGGCCTGCTGACACTGAACGCCCTTGTGGCGGCCGATGGTGTGCTGGCCCCCCTGCAGTGTGAGTTTTTTGCGCTGGAAGGGCTGGGCCACCTGATCAAGACCATTGGCCGTGTCAGCAAAAGCCTGAACCCCGCCCTGCGGATGGCTGGCGTTGTGCTGACCATGTATGACAAGCGCAATAATTTGTCGGAACTGGTTGCGGCTGATGCCCGCAGCTTTTTCAAGGACGATGTGCTGGAAACGGTTATCCCACGCAACATCCGTATTTCCGAAGCGCAGAGCCACGGCCAGCCGGTCATGATGTACGATCCCAGAGCCAGCGGCGCGACCGCATACCAGGCTCTGGCCGATGAGGTGAAGAGGAGAACAGCATGAGCGAGCATTCGCGCAAATCCGCGTCCCGGCCCCGGCTGGGGCGGGGGCTGGCGGCGCTGCTGGGCGAGACCGGGGTTTCCCCCGCGTTGACCCAGCCTTCCGCTGTTTCCCCCTCCGACCCGGCAACGTCCCCTCAGGCTGATCGCCCCAGGGAGGGTGTTGGCAGCCTGCCGGTCGAGGCTCTGGAGCCCGGACCGTTCCAGCCCCGGCAGGACATGGAACCCACAGCCTTGCAAGAGTTGGCGGATTCCATTCGTGAGCGCGGCGTGTTGCAGCCCATTCTGGTGCGCCCCAACCCGGATGTGCCAGGGCAGTACCAGATTATTGCCGGAGAACGCCGCTGGCGGGCCGCCCAGCTTGCCCAGTGCCATACCGTGCCTGTGCATGTGCGTGATCTGGACGAAACCGACGCCATGGTGGCGGCTCTGGTGGAAAACCTCCAGCGGGCTGACCTGAACCCGGTGGAAGAAGCCGAAGGTTTTAGCCGCCTGTTGGAAGACCACAGCCTGACGCAGGAGGAGCTTGCCAAAGCCATTGGCAAGTCGCGCCCGCATGTGGCCAATATGCTGCGGCTCTTGCGCCTGCCGCCCATGGTGCGGGCGGAGCTGAAAAAAGGCACGCTCTCTGCAGGGCACGCCCGTGCCCTGCTGGCCCACCCAGACCCAGTTGCGGCGGCGGTGGAGGTCATGACCAAGGGGCTGTCAGTCAGGCAGACGGAAGCTTTGGTGCAAAAAGCCCTGAGCCAGAAAGAGGGTGCCCCCAACCCGGCGCAGCGCGTTCTGCCGGACCCTGAAATAGCGGCCCTTGAGCGTGACCTGCGGAACAAGCTGGGCCTTAAGGTGGCCGTGCGGTTTGACGGAGCCAAGGGTGGGTCGCTGGAAATTCAGTACAAAAGCCTCGACCAGCTTGATGCCGTTCTGGCGTTGTTAAAAAGCTGAAAATTCAGGCTTGTCATCGGCTGAAAGGAGTGTTACAAGCCACTCACTTCAGCCGAACAGGCTGTAAGGGCGCATAGCTCAGTTGGTAGAGCAGCTGACTCTTAATCAGCGGGTCCAAGGTTCGAGTCCTTGTGCGCCCACCAAACTTTCTTAAAAGTTTCTGGTGGTTTAGTCGGGAGCAGGGTTCAGGCCCTGCTTTTCTGCGTTTTGTTGGTCTGTTTGTGCCGCAATCCGACCGATCCAGTAGAATAGATCAGCGCATTTTCGGGTCAGAGACTGGCGTGATCCTTGTCGCCATAAAGGCTGGACGGGGCTGGCCAGCACATAAGGCCGTTGGGGCCCGTTCTGGCGTTTCTCTGCAATCTGTCATTACGGCGGCATGGGGCGGGTTCAGGTTCCCGGCATTGTTCTGCCGTCCTGTAAAAACCATTCTATATCCCACAACTGAGGGTGCTGAGGGGGCTTTCTTCCTGCACCCGGGAAGAGGCTACAGGCTCCTTGACCGTGATGAAGAGGGCATTTTCCTGGCCCCACTTTGTGTAAGCCCCGCTCAGTGCAGGTAACCATGTGCCTGCGGCAACGCAGCCATGGGGGAAGCCAGATTGGAGAAATGCAGTCTTTTAACTACCTGAACAAAAAAGAAAAATTCTGCGAATACAGCGGCGCATAAAAGTAAACTGACTGTAATTATAATAAGTTTTAGACGATCAAGCTTGATGTGTCACAAAACAGTAATAAATACTGTTACAGTTTTATGACACAGGAGCAGATATCATGCGAAATACAGCCTTTGTATGCGCCGCCATTCTCGGGTTGGTTGGCAGTCAGGCAGCGCAGGCTGCCCAGGCCGGTGTCTGGGATGCTGGAATGGTCAGCACTCATGTCAAAGTGGAACACCCGCAAACACCGGATACAACACAAGGCGGCATCTGGGATGCCGGTGTTGTCAGCACTCATGTCAAGGTGGAACACCCCCAAACCCCCGATACAACTCAGGGCGGTGTGTGGGACGGGGGCGTGACTGAACATGTCAAAGTGAAATACCCCGACACCCCGCAGTAAAGGGGCATCCGTTTTCAATACCCCGGAATTGGTCATGTCAGTTCCGGGGTATTGTTTTTGACGACCATGAAACCGCCGTTACTCAGCTTCCATGCCTAAGGGCAGGCTATGTACCATAGGCATAGCGGCGGGGCGGAAAACCACCGTGGCAGGCTGGTTTCCAGCATGATCACCTTTTGGCTACGGGGTTTGAAAACACATTCAGGCCATGGCAGGTGTGTGGGGCATGGGCTAAGAAAAACCACAAAGGGGCGGCAAGCGCCTACTTGGTCCGGTTTTTTTTTGCTAACCTCTCCCGCGACTTGTGATTCATCCATCAGGCCAAAGCATAACGATGCCCAAAAATCAGTCTCTCCATGCCCCCGTTACAGGCAGCGTAGTTGTTCCTGTCATCCTGTCTGGCGGGTCGGGCAGCAGGCTGTGGCCCGTGTCACGCAAGAGCTTTCCCAAGCAGTTCTGGCCGCTTCTGTCTGACAGGACACTCCTGCAGGAAACCGTGCTGCGGGGTATGGCCGGTGGGGTCGGGCGGCCGATTGTGGTGTGTAATACGGAACATCGCTTTATTATTGCCGAGCAACTGCGCGAAGTTGGGGTAACGGACGCCCGGATCGTGCTGGAGCCTGCGGGGCGTAACTCCGCCCCAGCCATTACCGCCGCGGCCCTGCTGATTGCCGAGGAAAACCCCGACGCTATCATGTGGGTCATGGCCGCCGATGCTGCCATTCAGGACGAGGCTGCCCTGGCGCAGGCGCTGACCATTGCGGTGCAGGCCGCAGCCACGGGCCATGTTGTGACCTTTGGTATGAAGCCCACCAAGCCAGAAACAGGGTACGGCTATATCCAGCGTGGCGCTGCCATTGAGGGGATTGAAGGCGCGTACCACGTGGCGCAGTTCCTGGAAAAACCTGATGCAGACCGTGCGGCGGCCTTGGTGCAGGATGACCGTAACCTGTGGAACTCGGGCATGTTTGTGGTGCAGGCCAGCACGATCCTGAGCGAGGTCGCCCGGTTTGAACCCACCGTACACGCCTGTGTCAGCGAGGCCGTAGCAGGCCGTTCCACCGATATGGATTTTGAACGTCTGGCGGAGGATGCTTTCAAGCGCTCGCCCGACATCTCGATCGACTATGCTGTGGCGGAGCGTACAGACCTTGCGGCTGTTGTGCCCGGCAGCTTTGGCTGGTCGGATATTGGAAGCTGGGATGCCCTGTGGGAACTGACCCCCAAGGACGCTGACGGCAATGCCGTGTCGGGTGATGTTTTTCTCGACGGTGCCCGCAACTGCTATGTCCGCTCGGACAGCAGCGTTGCGACGGTCACCGGGGTGGAAGACCTGATTGTGGTGGTCACGAACGATGCCGTCATGGTCGCGCACCGTGACCGCGCGCAGGATGTCAAAGCCATGGTGGCCCGGCTGACTGCCGCAGGGCGGCCCGAGGCTGTGCGGCATAACCGGATCTATCGTCCCTGGGGTTTCTATGAAAGTCTGATCCAGGGCGATCGCTTCCAGGTAAAGCGCATTGTCGTGGAGCCGGGGCAGAAGCTATCGCTGCAAAAGCATTTCCACCGTGCCGAGCATTGGGTGGTGGTGGAAGGCACGGCCATTGTCACGCGCGATGCGGAGCAGATTATGGTGCGCGAGAACGAAAGCATTTACCTGCCTCTGGGGGCGGTACACCGGCTTGAAAATCCCGGCCGTATTCCCCTGACCCTGATCGAGGTGCAGTCTGGCCCCTATCTGGGGGAAGATGACATTGTGCGTATTCAGGACGATTACGCCCGGAACTGATGGGGCCTAGCCCTCCGCCAGCACTGGGGGAGGGCAGGGTTTTGCCAGTCGTGTAGAGCGTGGCCCTGTTTGTTGGCTGTTCTCTTGTTTTTAAAGCTTTTTGAAAAAAGCTTTACCAAAAACTTTTGATATTATCTGAGTGTTTTGGGTTGAAGGTAAACGCTTACCCACGTGCCAGCCTGTGGGTTGTGTAAATACCTTTTTTTGCGGAAATATGAAGCACAGCAATAGCAATTTCCGGTCTCAGATGGCTTTCGTGCGGGTGAGAATGCTTTAACTCAAGGTCAGCGTGTTCCAGTTCAATGGAAAAACGGTGGCTCCGCCATGTCACCAGCGTTTCTGTTCTGGTCGTGTCTGCTGTGTAGCCAAGCTGTACATGGTCTTGCCGCACTACCTGGTTCCCAGCCAGCAGCACCATGGCCACCCCAGCGGCACAGGCGCTGGCATGGCCAATCCGGTGGAAGACACTGTCATGCAGCCTGTTCAGCAGGGGGCGGACAGAAAACAGCGAGCCAACAGCCGCCAGCGCAACAAGCCCACCCACTAGCGCGACCTGCTGCGTGACAAGGCCATAGCTGCAATACAGCCCGACCTTGGTAATATGGAGCAGCACGTCGTTGGCGGCCCGTGTGGCCACAATTTCTTCCTTCTTCAGGCCCAGCCGGTGGTAAGCGGTGTTGAACAGCAGCCCCACCGCACCATTAAAACCGGAAATAAACCCCGCAGCAGCCCCCATGGCAGGGAGCAGGGCGGGGGACAACGGCCGCAGGGTGGCCGTATGGTCGCGCCGTCGTAACAGCAGGGGCAGGTTGCTCAGCAGGAACAGCCCCAGCAGCAGGTCAAGGTAGACAGGCGGCATCAGGCTGAGCATCCAGACTCCCAGCCAAGCCGCGGGCAGGGCCAGTGGCACAAAACGGCAGACAACCTGCCAGCGTATGGCTTTAAAGAACGTGCTCACCCGGCCAATGGAACTGACAGCCGTGCCTATGGACAGGGCGGCAGGCACCTGTTCGGGCCGCAGGAACAGCCCCAGCAGAGGCATAAGTACCAGCCCGGCCCCTCCGCCCGAAACCGCACTGATGGTAAAGGCGAACAGGGCAACCAGAAAGACCAGAGGCACAAGCAGCATGGGGTGGTTTTTCCAAAAGGACAGGGCGCAGCATCATTCCACGCTCCGCTGCCCTCTGCCAGCGTGAAAGCGCGGGGTCAGGCCGTTGGGGGCGTGGGGGTGGGCGTGGTCTGCCGGGCCAGGGCGCGGGTATGGGCAAACACCCGTGCGGCCTTGCGCGCACAGAGTATGAACATGATGGACGATGCCAGAACACTGGCAATGGCAGACCCGTTAACCCCCATGGCATAGGTCAGCCCCGCCAGAGCCGGGGCATACAGCACCAGTGCCACCCCCTTGGCCCGCAGGACATAGGAGACATTGCCCAGCACCGTCAGCAGTGGTTCCAGCGGGGTAATGGCAATGTCCAGCAGGGCGCTGATGGTCAGAATACCCATGATCATGGCCCCACCGGGGCAGGGGTGGTGCAGCATATAGGTCAGGATATGTTCACCCAGCGTAAAGGACACCACCAGAGCCACGACCGATACCAGCCCGATTGTACGCATGATATGCAGCACGGTACGGCGGAAGGCGGGCCAGTCCTCGCTGTCCCGCAGGCGGATGAACTCGGGGTACAGGCTGGGGATCAGCAACGTGGCAGGCCGCGCCAGGGCTGAGGTAATCTGGTTGGCAACGCGGAAAATCGCAGCATCGGCCGCGCCAAGGCTTGCCCCCACGAGCAGGGTGGAGGCCTGTTTGAAGCAGGAATCCAGGATCTGGCTCACACTCGTGCCCAGCGTAAACCGCCAGATCCCATGGATACGCTCCGAGGGCAGAAAAAGCTCTTTCCACGGAAAAGGCGTGCGCATGGCCCGGTGGATCAGGACCAGACCTGCCCCGGTGTAGCAGATAAACAGCGCAAGCTGCGTCATGCTCCACACTGCCAGAAAGTAGCCCATACTCAGGTGATAGTAATAGCCGATAAAGCAGCCCAGTGTCCGCACGCAGGTGCCTGTGCATTCCACCATGGTGGACAGGCGGAACATGTTGAGCAACCGCATGACACCGACCGACCAGCCCGTGTTCATGAACAGGATTGTCAGCGCGCAGCAGGCCGCAAGGGGGCGGAGCGAGGGGGGCCAGCCCAGCAGTGTGCCAAACAGGGCAATCCCCCCAAGGCCGACCACCATGCCCACAAAACCGCTTAGAAAATCAGCCCGGATGCAAAAGGCCAGAACAGTGTGAAACTTGCGCTCCTCCCCCGCGCGGAAAGGGGCCGAGCCATAATGCAGCAGCGGCTGCCACGATTGCAGGTGCGTGATGTCAGAGACAAGGATGACATAGGCTGTCACCAGCAGAAACTGGCCAAAGGCTGTCAGCCCGATGCTTTGCACCGTCCATGGGATGAAGATGAAACTGCAAACGGCGTTAAGGATACGCCCGGCAATGATAATGGAGGTGTTGCCCATAATGCGGGAGAAAGGTGTTGTCTCCCTCCGCCTCATGGTGTGTGGCTCCGGCTTGGGGTGGTGGCTGTCATAAAAGGCATGGTGCGCGTGGGGTCAGAGGTTTTGCAGCGCACAGAGCCGCTGGTAAAGCCCGCCATCCTTGCTGACCAGGTCTGCATGGGTGCCGTCCTCCACAATGCGGCCGTGTTCAAACACGACAATCCGGTCCAGCCCCACAACGGTGGACAGCCGGTGCGCCACAACCAGCACGGTGCGGCCCTGCATCAGCCGCTCCATGGCCTGCTGCACCAGCGCTTCGGAGTGGGAGTCCAGGCTGGCAGTGGCTTCGTCCAGCACCAGAATGGGCGCGTCAGCCACAAAGGCGCGGGCCATGGCTACGCGCTGGCGCTCCCCGCCGGACAGTTTGATGCCGCGTTCCCCAACAAGCGTGTTGTAGCCATCGGGCAGGCGGTCAATAAACTCTGCCGCGTTGGCAAGCTTTGCTGCGTGTTCGATCTGTTCCTGCGTGGCACCGGGGCGGCCGTAGGCAATGTTTTCGGCCAGAGTGCGGTGGAACAGGATCGGCTCCTGCGGGACAAGGGCGATCTGGGCACGCAGGGCCGGAGGGCTGACCTGGGCAATATCCACCCCATCCACCAGCACCGTGCCGGACTGGGGCACATACAGGCGTTGCAGCAGACGTGTCAGGGTCGATTTGCCCGAGCCGGACGGCCCGACCAGCCCCACCCGGCTGCCGGGGGCCAGGGTCAGGGTCAGGTCCTCAAAAATGGTGCGTTCCTGCCCCGGATAACGGAAGGTGATGTGGGAAAAACAGATTTCCCCCCGTGTAATATGCAGCGGCACAGGCCGGGCAGGTTCGGGCACTGACAGAGGGGTGCGCCAGAGCAGCAGCAGCTCCTCCATTTCGTTGACCGAGCGCTGCACAACCGACACCTGCTGGCCAATTTCACGCAGGTAGCCCTGCACCAGAAAGGTCATGGTCAGCACATAGGCAACATCCCCCGGCCCGGCCCGGCCTTTCAGCCACAGCCACACAGCCCCGCCCGCCAGTGCCATACGCATGCCCAGCACGGCAGTGGCCTGGATATTGGCGCTGTCGGTGCCGCGCACCCACATGCGCACGGTGGCCTGCCGCCAGTTGGCCAGGGTGCTGGCCAGTCGGGTTTCCTCCCGCGTTTCCGCGCCAAAGGCCTTGACCACGGCATTGCAGGTAATGGCATCGGCCAGAGCCGCGCCCACCTTGCTGTCGGCGGCATTGGCGGCCTGCGCCGTGGGGGCCACGTAGCGCAGGGTCAGGGTGCAGGACAGCAGCATGAACAGGACCGAAAGCCCCCCCAGTAGCGCCCCCATGGCGGGCCAGTGCCAGCCCAGCACCAGTGTGGTCAGCAGCAGCATGCAGGCTTCGGGCAGCAGCATCAGCAGCAGCGTGTCATCCAGCATGTCCAGCGCCCACATGCCGCGTGTCAGGCGCCGCACGGTGGACCCGGCAAAGGTGCTGGCATGCCATTCTGCCGACAGGCGCTGCACATGGGCAAAGGCCTCGGCCCCGATCTTCTGCATGACCTGTGTTGTCAGCCGGGTAATGCCCAGATACGCCGCCCGCTTGGCCAGAATACTGGCCAGACCGCAGGCGGCCATGGCAGCCAGCATCCACAGGGCTTCATGGATCAGTGCGGTGGAGGCCGCAGGCTGGGTGACATCCTGCACCAGTTGGCCTGCGACCACAGGCAGCAGAACCTCCGCCACGGTGGAGGCCAGCGCCCCCACAAGGGTTACGGCCAGCGGGGCGGGAAAGGCCCGCCATTGCCCGATGACAAAACGCAGGACGTCAAGAAACAGCGAAGCTTTCCGCGCGGCGCCAGCCTCGGCGGAGGGGGGAGGGGACATGAACGGACCTGCCGGATCAGTGGGGGAAAGCGCGGTCGCGCCGATCGAGTATGCCGCCCTGTGTATCGTGAAGGGGGGTGGTTGTGCAAATACGGCCCATCTACGACAATGCCGCTGTCTTCGCGCTCGGCGCGCCCTTTGGCCCAGTATCAGGACTGTTGCATGCCCACCAAACCCCGGCAGAAAAAGGCCGTCCCCCCGGTCGCACCAGCCCGCCCCGTGTCGCGCCGCAGGCCAGCAGCACAGGCGACTGGGGCAGAAGCACTGCCAGCGCCGGATGCGGTGCAGCCCGATGGCAGCCTGCCACCCCGGCCCAGACGCAAGCCAGCGGAGCCCAAAAAGACAGCTCCGTCAGCCCGAACATCCAAACCCCGCACTGACGACGGACCATCGGCCGTCGCGCCCAGAAATATGAAACCCGCCGAGGTTGTGCAGTTTCTGCGTGATCTGGCCAGCGCCTGGCCCGATGCTAAGACTGAGCTGCATTATACCGGCACCTTCAGCCTGCTGGTGGCTGTGGTCCTGTCCGCCCAGGCGACGGATGCCTCGGTCAACAAGGTTACACCGGGCTTGTTTGCCGCAGCCCCCACACCGCAGGCCATGGTGGCCTTGGGGGAGGATGGCGTGGGTGCGCTTATCCGCACCATCGGGTTATGGCGGGCCAAGGCTCATAATGTGGTGGAACTGTCGCGCCAGCTTCTGGCCCTGCATGGCGGGCAGGTGCCCGACACGCGCGAGGCGTTGGAGCAGCTTGCCGGGGTGGGCCGCAAGACAGCCAATGTGGTGCTGAGTGTTGCCTTTGGCCAGCCGACCGTGCCGGTGGATACGCATGTCTTCCGCCTTGCCAACCGCTCCGGGCTGGGCCGGGGCAGCAGCGTGGTGGCAGTGGAAAAGGCGCTGGAGCAGCGTATTCCCCAGGATATGAAGTGTGAGTCCCACCACTGGATGATCTTGCAGGGGCGTTATGTCTGCAAGGCGCGCAAGCCTGAGTGCTGGCGTTGTGTGGCGCGGGATGTCTGCCTGTTTCCCGCCAAGACCAGCCCGCCGCGGCCCACGGCCCGCAGGGCATAGGGGCTGGTTCTGGCGGGGGTGTATCAGCCCGGTTCGGGCAGCCAGCCAGCCAGTTCGCGCCGTGCCAGGGTTTCCAGCAGGTCAATCCCGCCGGGGCTGTTGTTCAGACAGGGGATGAGGGTGAAGGACTCTCCGCCTGCATGTTCAAACCCTTCACGCACTTCGTTGCCGATTTCGTCCAGCGTTTCCAGACAGTCCGCCATGAAACCGGGGGTAATGACGGCAATGCGCGTAATCCCCTGTGCGGGCAGGGCCTCAATAAAGGGGGCTGTATAGGGTTCCAGCCATTTGGCAGGCCCAAAGCGGGATTGGTATGTCAGCGGCAGGGTGGTTTCATCCATGCCCAGAGCCTCCCGCAGGGCCTGCACGGTGCGCTGGCAGTCGGCGGGGTAGTGGTCGCCTTTTTGTACATAGGCCTGTGGCAGTCCGTGGAAGGACGCCACAATTTTCTGGAATGGCTGCTCGGCCTGCGCCTGTGCGGCCCGGACACTGTCGGCCAGTGCGGCAATAAAGGCCGGGTCATCAGGAAACGGCGGCAGCGTGCGCAGGGCAGGCTGGTTACGCAGCCGCATCAGGGTGCGAAAGGCGTGGTCGTTTGCGGTTGCTGTGGTGGTGGCGCTGTACTGCGGGTAAAGCGGCATGCACAGAATACGCGAGCAGCCCTGTTGCAGCAGGCTGCGGATGGCATCTTCCAACGAGGGGGAGCCATAACGCATGCCCCATGCCACCGCCACGCCGGAGGGGGCCATACGTTCTGCCAGAGCCTCTGCCTGCTGGCGGGTTATGGTGCGCAGGGGGCTTTCGTCATGCGTGCGGTTCCAGATCCGGCGATAGGCCTTGCCACTGGCAGCGGGGCGGGTGGACAGCACCACCCCTTGCAGAATGGGCTGCCAGAACAGGGGGCTGGCCTCGATCACGCGCCGGTCGGACAGAAATTCTGACAGGTAGCGGCGGACCGCGCCATAGCTGGTGTCATCCGGGGTGCCCAGATTGACCAGGGCAATGCCTGTGCGCTCCGTGGTACCTGCGGTGTGGGGCTGCGGGTGCGGGGCGTGTGGCGGAACGTGATCAAAAACCATGCAAAATCCTGTCCGTCTGTCGTGCTGGCCCCCATGGGGCAGGGTGGTTGGCGCGTGTTGTGGCGCGCATCATGCCAGTGCCTTCAACCCGGTGGCGAGACATTTGAGCATGACCGAGGGCAGGGCGGCTTTGCGGGCCTGGGCGGGGGGCAGCAAAAACCCCTCCGCCACCTGCTGGTTGGAAAACTGTGGCACCTGGCCTGCATAAACAACCAGTTCCAGCGTAAAATGCGTAAACACATGCCGCACCGGACCCGCCACGCGCCATGCTGCCGGGGCGGGCGCATGGGCCAGGGCTTCGGCCTCGGCCCAGGGGGTGGGCCGCCAGTCGGTGCCGGGCAGTTCGGTCATGGCGGCCAGCAGGCCGGTGTCGGGGCGGCGGCGCAGCAGCACCTGCCCGGCACTGTCCATGGCCAGAAAATGCACGCCATGGCGGGTTGGCCGCACCGCCTTGGGGGCCTTGCGGGGTAGCTCGGCGGCGGTACCCGCCGCATGGGCTGCGCAACTCTCCTGCCAGGGGCACAGTCCGCAGGCGGGCGTGCGGGGGGAGCAGAGCGAGGCCCCGAGGTCAAACAGGGCCTGTGCAAAATCCGACGGGCGGGCCTGAGCCTGGGGCTGTGTGTTCAGTTCCGCCGCCAGCCGGGACAGAAGGGGGCGGGCGGCGGGGAGTGGCTCGTGGGTATTGGACAGGCGCGCGGTAATGCGTTCCACATTGCCATCCACCGGCACCACGGGCACCCCAAAGGCAATGGCTGCAACAGCTGCGGCAGTATAGGCCCCAATGCCGGGCAGCGTTTTCAGCCCCGCGACATCCTGCGGAAAGCCGCCCCGCTCGGCAACAGCCTGCGCGCAGGCATGCAGGTTGCGCGCGCGGGAATAATAGCCAAGCCCCGCCCAGGCGGCCAGCACGCTGTCCCGCTCAGCCTGGGCCAGAGCCTCGATGGTGGGAAAGCGTTCCAGAAAAGCCTGATAATAGGGTATGACAGCCTTGACCGTAGTCTGCTGGAGCATGATTTCACTCAGCCAGACATGGTAGGGGTCTGCCACCTGTCCCGCCTGTGCCCGCCACGGCAATGTGCGGCGGTGTCTGTCGTACCAGGCAAGCAGGGCAGGGGCGGAAGGTATGATCACGGAGGCAGTTATGGCGAAGGAACCCGCAGCGGGCAAGCCGGGGCGCAAGGCAGCGGGCAGTGCCCGCCCGGCGGAGGAGCAGCCCCCCCCGCCCCGCAGGGCCTGGGCGGCGCGGAGCCTGGCTGCGTTATTGCCCAATGTGACGGCCCCGGCCTTTCGCCGTCGTTCCCCCACAGGGGCGCGGCTTCTGGCCTGCTGGGCCGATGTGGTCGGTCCCGCCATTGCCGCGCAGAGCACACCGCGCAAACTGTCGGCAGGAACCCTGACCATTGCCTGCCGTGGTCCCGTGGCTATGGAATTGCAGCACCGGGCTGAAATGCTTGTTGCCCGTATCAACACCTGGAGTGGTGAATCTCTGGTTGCACGGCTACGTTTTGTGCAGGACCCCACTGCGGGCACCAGTATGCTCCAGCCCCGCCCGCACCGTGTGGAGGTCCCCCCCTGCACCCTGTCACACCTGCCAGAAGGTCCGCTGCGTTCGGCGTTGGAGGCACTGGGCACAGGGATCGGGCAGGAGCAGGCCCAGCAGCGCCGCCCGTTGGCACGGGGCGGGTCCAGGGGGCCGCAGGGCAGTCGCTGAGTGTTTCAGGCAGTGGGGTCTGGCTGTATGGGATGATGGTTCTGCCCGAAAACACAGCCTGAACGGCAAAACTCCAAAAGTACAACAGGCTGCGGCCTTGTGCCGCCTTCGGGCTTTTTCATGGTATAAAGCCCGATCATTGCATTATGGGTCATGGTTTTGGAAATGAACGATACACTCGGTGACAGCACACAGGCATCTGCTTCCACCCTGCTTGTCACAGGGGCGGATGCTGCTTATTTTCCGCTGATGCTGGAACTGGTTTTATCAATCCGGCAGCACCCGCAGGGGAAAGACCAGCCCATTGGCGTGATTGATGCAGGGCTGACGGAAGAACAGAAAGATATTCTGGCCGGTCAGAACTGCCTTGTCCGCAAGTTTGAAAATCAGACCCCGCGCATAGAAAAAGCCATTGCCAAACGCAAAGCCCTGACCGTCAATCTGGGCAAGCTGTGGCTCGATGTCATTTTCCCCGAATATGACCTGCTGGTGTTTCTGGATGCCGACACATGGGTGCAGGACTGGACCGCCATAAGCTACCTTGTGGGGGCTGCGGCGGAAGGGGCGCTGGCGGTTGTCGGCTCCTGGCACCGGTATCGGGACAGCCTGCCTGTGCGCTGGTATCTGGGGCTTGTGCCGGTTTATCGGTCTTTTAACTTCAAGGCGGCCTATCACGCCCATCTGCCCCTGTCCGTTATAAAAACAATGAGCCGCTGCCCGGACCTGAACGCAGGTGTTTACGCCCTGCAACGTACCGCCCCGCACTGGCAGCGGATGCGCGCATGGCAGGATGTCATTCTTAAAAAAGGCAGGCCCTTTACTTCCGACGGTCTGGCCATGGCGCTGGTGTGTGGTGTGGACGGGCTTGCCCTGCAAAGAATGCCCGTATTCTGCAACTATACGGAACAGCCTGTTTATGATGACAGGCAGAAGCTGTTTCGGGACAGTTTTTACCCGCATGCTCCTGTCGGGATTATCCATCTGGCCGCCCAGAAAGCTGTCCGGTTCGACCCGGCCGCAACCCTGACATATTATAACCTTGCCGGGGAGGAACACCGCATCAACCCCCGCTATAACCCGAAGACCTTCCGTATCGGCTGACGGTCTAAAAAACACAGCCCTGTAGCCTGCCCCGGTGGTGCTGGCTGGCATCTTCTGACACTGTGGGGACAGTTGCCCCATGAACGGAAGCCCATGTCAGACCCAAGTTCCCCCACACGTGCGCAGTCGGCCAGACCTACCCAACACCAATGCGGGCTGACGGTTCTGTCACTGGTGTCGATCCTTGTCGGGCTGGTGGCGGGCGGGATCTGCGGGGTGTTCCGGCTGATGCTGGAGCAGGCTGATACACTGCGTACGGCGCTGGCGGTGCATACGCTGCATGGTTTTCCGGCGGGTATTCTGCTGGTTGTGGCTGTCAGCCTGACATCCTTTGTCGCGGCGTTGATGGTCAAGCGTTTAGCCCCGCTGGCGTCGGGCAGTGGCATCCCGCATGTTGAGGCCGTGCTGGCGGGGTCTGCCAGAGCCGCCACGGTCTGGCTTATTCCTGTTAAGTTTGTGGGAGGGCTGCTGGCCATTGGGGGTGGGCTGGCGCTGGGGCGTGAAGGCCCAAGTGTGCAGATGGGGGCCACAGCGGCCCATGCCATCGGGCGTGCGCTGCGGCTGGGGGCGGCAGACTGTCGGGCCTTGCTGGCGGCTGGGGCCGGGGCTGGTCTGGCCACGGCATTCAATGCGCCCGGTGCCGGAGCCATTTTTGTGCTGGAAGAACTGGTCGGCAAGTTTGAGGCCCGCACGACATGCTCGGCCCTTGGGGCATCGGTCTCTGCCATTCTGGTGGCCAATTTCCTGCTGGGGGGCAGCCCGGATTTCGTGGCCCCTCATGCGCCGATTGTTATTGATGTTTCAACACAGTTTCTGTTTTTGCTGACGGGTCTGGCGACTGGTCTGTTGTCGGTGCTGTACAACCGCACCCTGTTGCTGACCCTGCAACTGGGGGAACGTCTGCCCCTGAGTGTGGAAACCCGCGCGGCACTGATTGGTTTGCTGGCAGGTGTGCTGGTCTGGCAGGCTCCCCATCTGGTTGGGGGTGGGGATTGGGTGACACAGGCCTGTCTGAATGGCACCTTTGCCTGGACGGTCATTCCTGCCCTGTTTGTCATGCGGCTTTTGTTCGGGTCGCTGTCCTATGCGGCGGCAACACCGGGGGGGCTGTTTGCCCCCATGCTGGCTCTTGGTGCTTTGTCAGGTCTTGGTTGTGGTACTATGGCCCACGCTCTTAATTCGACATTGGCTGGTGATATCTGGCCTTTTGTGATTGTGGGTATGGCAGCCATGTTTGCGGGCTCTGTCCGCGCACCGTTGACGGGCATTGTGCTGGTAACGGAAATGACCAATGCCACAAGCCTGCTTTTGCCTTTGCTGTCAGGCAGTTTTGCCGCCATGTTTGTGGCGGATGGGATGAGGGAGGCTCCGATTTATGAAGCCCTGCGGATAAGGGCGGCGTCGGATATACGGTAAAATCCGTCCATAATGGGTGTTGTCTTTGAAGCTTTTTGGAAAAAGCTTTACCAAAAACTTTTTATTTTTTCTGTAAATTTGTTCTTCATAATATAATCGGGATGAAGGGGCCTGTGGTCCCTTCCGGGTTTCAGGGCAGAGCCCTGACAAAAAGAACAGGCCAGAAAAAAGGGGTGCAGCCGGTTATCCCGACTGCACCCCTTTTCTGTATCAGACTGTTAGCCAGCCCTACCTTCAGGCCGGGGTGGCAGTGTCCTCCCACTCCGACAGGGGCGGGCAGGAGCAGACAAGGTTGCGGTCGCCGTAAACGTTATCAATCCGGCTGACCGGCGGCCAGTATTTGGTGGCAGGGTGTACACCGGGCGGAAAAGCCCCCTGCTGGCGGGTATAGGGGTGCGGCCAGACATCGGCAGTCACCGTTGCAGCCGTATGGGGGGCATGGCGTAGGGCAGAGTGCTCTACTGCGGTTTCCCCCTGCTCAATGGCCGAAACTTCCGCACGGATGGCCAGCATGGCGTTGCAGAAACGATCAAGCTCGGCCAGCCCTTCGGATTCCGTCGGCTCGATCATGACCGTGCCCGCAACCGGAAAGCTGACCGTGGGGGCATGGAAGCCAAAATCCACCAGCCGCTTGGCAATGTCATCAACACTGACCCCGGTGCTGTCCTTGATGGGCCGCAGGTCCAGAATGCACTCATGCGCCACACGGCCCTGCGCACCCCGGTACAGCACGGGGTAGGCCTCGGACAGGCGGCTGACAATGTAGTTGGCATTCAGGATTGCCACCTGTGTTGCGCGTTTGAGCCCGTCATCCCCCATCAGGCGGATATATGCCCAGGAAATCGGGAGGATGGAGGCCGAGCCAAACGGGGCCGCGCTGACCGCCAGCGCCTGCGGGCTGGTCGGGTTGGTGGGCAGGTAGGGGGCCAGATGGGCGCGCACGCCAATCGGGCCCATACCGGGGCCGCCCCCGCCATGCGGGATGCAGAAGGTTTTGTGCAGGTTGAAATGGCTGACATCGCCGCCGTAATCCGCCGGGCGGGCCAGGCCCACCTGTGCGTTCATATTGGCGCCATCAACATACACCTGCCCTCCGGCGTCATGCACCAGATCGCAGATGGTGCGCATGTTTTCTTCAAACACACCATGGGTCGAGGGGTAGGTGATCATGACTGCCGCCAGTGTTGCCGCATGGGCAGCAACCTTGGCGCGCATATCTTCGAGGTCGATATTGCCGTGGGTGTCGCAGCGGACAACCACAACCTGCATGCCTGCCATCTGGGCCGATGCCGGGTTGGTACCATGGGCCGAGGCCGGGATCAGGCAGACAGTCCGCCCCTCATCCCCTCTGGCGCGGTGGTAGGCGCGAATGGCCAGCAGCCCCGCATATTCCCCCTGCGCGCCGGAATTGGGCTGGAAGGACACAGCATCATACCCGCTGATGGCACAAAGCCAGCGTTCCAGATCTGCCAGCAGTGCCTGATAACCCCGCGCCTGATCAGCTGGAGCAAAGGGGTGCAGGTCGCAAAAGCCGGGCCAGGTGATGGGCAGCATTTCCACCGTGGCGTTCAGCTTCATGGTGCAGGACCCCAGCGGGATCATGGTGCGGTCCAGCGCCAGATCCTTGTCCGACAGGCGGCGCAGGTAGCGCAGCATATCGGTTTCCGACCGGCAGGAGCGGAACACGGCCTGCTGCATGAAGGGGGCCGCACGGTCCAGCCCAGCGGGGAGGGCAGCGGGGCTTGCGGGCAGGGTCTGGGCCACCTGGGCGACGCGGGTGCTGTCGGTGCAGAAAACAGACCATACGGCCAGCACAGTCCGCGCGCTGGAGGTTTCATCCAAACTGATGCCAACCCGGCCAGCCCCACTGTCACGCAGGTTCATGCCTGCTGCGCGGGCGCGTTCGAGCAGGGCGGGGGCGTTGTCGCCAGCCTGTACGGTGATGGTGTCAAAGAAGTGCTCGGTTTCCACCACGCACCCCAGAGCGCGCAGCCCTGCGGCCAGTGTGGCGGCCAGACCATGCACGCGCCGGGCGATGGCAACCAGCCCGTCCGGCCCATGGTAGACAGCATACATCCCGGCAATAACGGCCAGCAGCACCTGCGCTGTGCAGATGTTGGAGGTCGCCTTTTCCCGCCGGATATGCTGTTCGCGCGTTTGCAGCGCCAGCCGGTAGGCAGGGCGGCCTTCACTATCAACAGACACACCAACAAGCCTGCCCGGCATGCTGCGCTTGTAGGCGTCGCGCACGGCCATATAGGCTGCGTGGGGGCCACCAAAGCCCATGGGCACGCCAAAACGCTGGGTGGAGCCAATGGCAATATCCGCCCCCAGAGTGCCGGGGGCTGCCAGCACGGTCAGGGCCAGCGGGTCTGCGGCCACAACGGCAATGGCACCGGCAGCGTGCAGGGCCTCAATAACCGGGCGGGGGTCGGTAATCTGGCCCGATGTGCCGGGGTACTGCACAATCGCGCCAAATACATCAGCCGCAGTCAGGTCGGTGGCGGGGTTGCCCACAATAATGCCAAAGCCCATAGGCTCGGCGCGGGTTTTCAGCACCGCGATGGTCTGGGGGTGGCACTGGGCATCAACAAAAAAGGCAGTGGCGCGGCTGGTGGCAACACGCCGGGCCAGTGCCATGGCCTCGGCCGCAGCCGTGGCTTCGTCCAGCAGCGAGGCATTGGCAATGTCCAGCCCCGTCAGCTCTGTCACCATGGTCTGGAAGTTCAGTAGGGCTTCCAGCCGGCCCTGGCTGATTTCGGGCTGGTAGGGTGTGTAGGCTGTGTACCAGGCCGGGTTTTCGAGAATATTGCGCTGGATGACCGCAGGCAGGATGGTGCCGTAATAGCCCTGCCCGATCAGCGATGTCAGCACGGTGTTCTGGTCTGCCAGCGCGCGCAGGTGGTCCAGCACGGCGGTTTCGCTCCAGCCATCCCCCAGGCCCATGGGCGCGGTGGTGCGGATGGCGGCAGGCAGGGTCTGGTCTGTCAGCGCGTCGAGCGATGCCACGCCAAGGGCGCGCAGCATGGTGTCCTGATCATGCGGGGTGGGGCCGATGTGGCGTGCGGCAAACGCGCCGGGGGCCGCCTTGAGGCCCGCAAAGGCGGGCAGGGCATCGAGGCCCTGGCCTGCCACAGGGTTGGGGCCGGAAGCGTGGGAATACATGGAGTTCTTCCTGGAAAGGGAGACGCAGAAACAGGGCAGGGGCGGCCCCCGCCACCGGGTAGTCTGGCCCGCCTGCGGGCAGGGCTGGTAAAAGCCACCCGCAGGCAGAGCACCACAGCGTTAGGCGATCAGCGCCTGATAGGCCGCAGCATCCAGCAGGCCGCTCAACTGGTCAGGCGTGCTGAGACGCAGGCGGAAAATCCAGCCAGCCCCTTCCGGGTCGTTGCTGATCTGGGCAGGGTCGTCCGCCAGGGCGGGGTTGCTGCCGATAATCTCGCCATCGACCGGGGCATAGATGTCCGATGCCGCCTTGACGGATTCCACAACTGCGGCGGCCTCACCGGCCTTGACGGTGGTGCCGTTGGGGCGGGCCTCAACAAACACCAGTTCGCCCAGCGCGTCGGCGGCGTGGCGGGTAATGCCGACAATGGCCTCTTCGCCTTCGATACGCAGCCATTCGTGTTCGGATGTGTAATAGACGGTCATGGGTTTTGCTCCTGCACATCTGTGTGCGGCTATGAAAATGGTCTGGAAAAGGGCGTATCCACGCCCGAAGGATCAAAAACTAGCGGCGGAAACCCGCAGGGACGAACGGCAGCGGGCTGACGGTGCAGGCAACAGCCCGGCCCCGCAGTTCCGCCGCCACTACGGTGCCTGGGGCGGCCTGTGGGGTGGCCACGTAGCCCATGGCCACCGGGGCATCCACCGTGGGGCCAAACCCGCCGGAGGTGACAGTCCCCAGCTTTTCAGCCAGAGCCGGGGTGGCATACAGGGGCGCACCGCCGCGGACAGGGGCGCGCCCTTCGGGCCGCAGGCCAACACGGCGGCGGGTGGTGCCGTCTTGCAACTGGGCCAGAATGATTTCGGCCCCCGGAAAGCCCCCTGCGCGGGCCCCCCCCGTGCGGCGGCTTTTCTGGATGGACCATTCCAGCGCGGCTTCCACCGGGGTGGTGGTTTCATCAATATCCGCGCCATACAGACACAGCCCGCCTTCTAGCCGCAGGCTGTCGCGTGCGCCAAGGCCAATGGGCCAGACATAGGGCAGGTCCAGCAGGGTGCGGGCCAGGGTTTGGGCATGGGTGGCGGGGATGGAAATTTCAAACCCGTCCTCGCCCGTATAGCCCGAGCGCGAAACAACACAGGCGACCCCGGCCAGTGTCAGGGTCTGCACGTCCATAAAGGCCATGTCCTGCACGGCGGGGGCCAGTGTGGCCAGAGCCTGCTCGGCCATGGGGCCTTGCAGCGCCAGCAGGGCGTGCGTGTCCAGCGGCTCTATGGTGCAACTGTCGTCCAGATGGGCGCGCAGATGGGCAATATCGGCGGCCTTGCAGGCTGCGTTGATCACCAGCAGCAGGCTGTCGGCCTCACGGATGACCATCAGATCGTCCAGAATACCGCCTGCGGGGTTGGTAAACTGCGTGTAGCGCTGGCGGCCGGGGCGCAGGGCCACAATATCGGCCGGGACAAGGCGTTCCAGCGCCAGGGCTGCGTCTTCCACCACGCCGGAGCGTGCGCGCAGGCGCACCTGGCCCATGTGGGAGACATCAAAAAGCCCGGCCTGTGCGCGCACATGCCGGTGCTCGGCCATAATGCCCGGTGCGTACTGCACTGGCATGGCATAGCCCGCAAAGGGGACCATGCGGCCCCCGTGCTCAAGATGGAGGGTGTAGAGGGGTGTCCGGTGGAGAGAGTCCGTATCCATGCGCCGCTTCCAGCAAAGGCCCGGACCCTGATCCGTACATAAAAAAAGGGCACCGGACCGTATGGTCCCATGCCCCTTCTGTGCCTTGTGCCTGAGATCGCTATCCCGTCGGCGGGTGCGGCTAAGCACCTCTCTCCAGAAGTTTAAAGCGCAGGGTCCTTTTGCCTGAGAGTTTCCGGGGCGGTTGCTCCTTCGGCGCTGGCTCTGGGCCAGTCTCTCCCTCTGCGCGGGCGCACCGTCGCACCCTTTTCACGGCAAGTCAATGCTGTGCAAAGGGCGCGCAGGTGGCGTGCGTCAGGCCTTTGTGCCGGGCAGGTGGCGGGCAATATAGGGCGGCAGATTAAACGACCCGACATGGATTTCAGGCGTCCAGTACTGGGTCTTGCCTTCCAGCCCTGCGGCACGGGCGCGTGCACGCACCTGCTCGACATCCTGCTTGGCCAGGCTTTCGCCCTTGGAGGCAATGCCCAGGGTCATAAAGCCGCCAACATAGGTCGGCACAGCCGCCACATAGGCCGAAACCTGCGGGAAGAAGCGCGCGCGCCGCACGCTGGTGTCGTGCAGTTCGTCCGCCTGCATGAAGGGCACGCCGCACTGGTTGACAATAAGCCCCTGTGCGCTGAGCACCCGGGCACAGTGTTCGTAAAATGAGTCGGTAAACAGGACTTCGCCCACCCCGATCGGGTCGGTGCTGTCCACGATAATGACATCAAACGACCCGTCGGCCGCGCGGGCCACGTAGTCGATCCCATCACCCACGATCACTTCTGCTCTGGGGTTGTCCCAGGCGTCCTGCGCGATGGAGGGGAGGTGCTGTTTGGAAAGTTCGATGACAGTGCCATCGATTTCGACCATGACGGCCTTTTCCACACCAGGGTGTTCAAGCACGCGGCGCAGCACGCCGCCATCACCGGCACCAATAATCAGCACCCGCTTGGGGTCGGGGTGGCTGAACAGGGGCACATGCGTGAGCATTTCCTGATAAACGAATTCGTCCCGCTCGGTGATCTGCGTCACACCGTCGAGCATCAGCACGCGGCCGTGGGATTCGCTTTCAAAGACGACAATGTCCTGAAAGGCGCTGCGTGTGCGCGCCAGTTCCTTGACCACGCGAAAACGCTGGCCCCAGTTGTCGTAAAGGGTTTCTTCAATCCATGTTTCGGTCATGACTGCCATTCCCCGGACGTGGCGGAACCGGCCTTGCCCGCGGTGGGGCAAAGCCGGTTCATGCCGTTCAAAAACACTGTCGTGCGTGGTGCGTGCTGGCCGATGCTCAGGCCGTTACGCGGCCACGGCGTTCTTCGCTGACATCAAGCCGCTTGGCCTGGAACAGCCGCTGCATGACCGGGATGGCCATATGCGGGTCACAGGCGCCACACATGAAGATATCCACGGCGGCGAAGTTGCGTTCGGGCCATGTGTGGATGGAGATGTGGCTTTCTGCCAGCACCACAACGCCAGACACGCCACCATTGGGCGTGAAGTGGTGGAAGTGGCTGTGCAGGATTGTGGCCCCGGCTGTCAGCGCGGCTTCACGCAGGGTCTGGTCGATCCGTTCTGGATCATCCAGGTTTTTCGCACCCCACATGTCAACAAGCAGGTGAGTGCCTGCGAATTTTTCGCCGTCACGTTCTACGAAGTAGTCTGTACGCTCTTCTTCCGTTGTTGCAACGGGAGCGGAAATTGTCTGGTTATTGCTCGGGTTTTCCGAGACCATCCCCAGTTGAGCAAGTGCGTTCATCGACGTACCCCTAAACCAGTAGACAGCCTGTTGGGCGGGTATCGCCCCCTTGGGCCAAGAGCCGGTTTGGTAAAAGCTTATACCCCGCTTTGCAAGTAATAAATGCGACGTGTCATCGTTTTTTCACAACTCTTCATGGTTGGCGCGGTGGTGTGGCGGGGCTGGGCGCTGTCAGAGGTGTGGGGGTTTGGGGGAGGGGCGTGCGCCCGTTCACCCATGTCGTAAGCCTTTGGAGTGTTGCTGAATCTCCTGCCGCCAGAGCATCGGCCGCCAGCCTGTGCGCCAGGGTGGCCTGGGCCGGGGTCAGGCTGCCGCGCTCGGGCAGGGCATGGCTGGCCAGACGGCCAAGCACAAGCACGGCCTGGGGCCATTGGTGCGCCTGCTCATACAGGCTGCCACGCAGGGTAAGCCCTGCATCCGATTCGTCCTCGGCCAGCAGTGTTTGTGCCCCTGCAATGTCTCCCCGCTGGGCGGCCAACAGTGCCTCATCATACCGGCGGCGGGCCAGCAGGTCGGTGGGCAGGTGTGGCTGTGCGCCGCGTTCCAGAGCTTTCAGAGCCAGTTGGACATGCCCTGTTGCCAGCGCGGCCCGGGCCAGCAGTTCTGCCGTATCAGCTTTTTGCTGGGGGTCCCGTGCCAGAAATTCGGCGCGGGCCAATACGGGCAGGGCATCCGCCGCATGGTCATTGTCCAGCAACTGGCGGCCCCAGCCCGAGAGGGCCTTGGCCAGACCGGGGCTGTCCTGCAACTGCGGCAGGGTGCGGTGGATCAGGGCCGTGCGGGCGTTGTCATGGGGAGTGGTGGTGAAGATGAGGGCGTACAGGACCTCCCGCCAAGCGGATTGGATCTGGTCGGTCGGTGTTGTTTCGCCGGGGGTCAGGGTCGCCAGTTCGGTTATGGCCTGCGGGATTTGCCCAGCCCGTATGGCGGCACGGGCATGGGCCAGATGCAGGGCAGGCAGCGCCCCTGCGGGCGGGCCTTCCGCCCCGGCCAGCAGGTGGGCATAGGCTGTGGTGGCCATGGT
Organism: Acetobacter vaccinii; assembly: GCF_008365315.1. Lineage (NCBI taxonomy): Bacteria > Pseudomonadati > Pseudomonadota > Alphaproteobacteria > Acetobacterales > Acetobacteraceae > Acetobacter > Acetobacter vaccinii. Next base: position 1,147,455 of record NZ_CP043506.1, read on the forward strand.
GGGGCTTATGCGGTCATGGGCCAGTAGTAGGCCCACCAGTTCGGCCCTGGCGAAGGAAGCTGTGGTGGCGGAGGCCGAGGCTGTCAGGTTTTCCAGCGCAACGCGGGCAGTCTCTTCCCGCCCGGCCCCTCCGGCGCGGAGTTCCAGCAGGATACGGGGCAGGGCAAAGCTGCTGGAATCCGGCAGGGGCGCAGGGACAGCCAGGGTGTCAGCCGGGCCAAAACGGGCCAGATAGGTGGCCATACGCGGCAGCAGCAGGGCACGCAGCGGCATGGGGTAGTGGGCCACAATGGGGTAACTGCGGGCCACCAGCGGGGCGGTGAGAGTGCTGTCCGCACCGCTGGCCATCAGAAACAGCGCGCGCCAGGGGGCCAGTTCCGGCCCGACCAGAACATCAGCCTCGGCCAGCAGGCCTGCGTTGTCAGGGTGGCCAGCCAGCAGGGCAGCACAGGCGCGCAGAATGGGCACGGCCCAAGCGTTCTGGTCATGCGGGCCGGTTGGGAGTGTGGCAGGGCTGTCGCGGAGCAGGTCCCAGCTTTCCTGCCAGTGTCCGGCGGCAAAGGCTGCTTTTGCCGCTGTCAGGCGCAGGGGCCAGGGTACCGCTGCCAGTGCCGGGGTGGCGGGCTGTGGGCTGGCGGGTTTTTTCCCATGGGGTTTGCGGCGGGGCGGCGGCGGGGGCTCGGCCTGATCGTCCGCCGGGTCGGCCGGTGGGGTTTCTGCAACAGGGGTGGGCTGGTGCGGGGGGGCGTCCGGTGTATCGGCTGTCGCTGTCGCTGTCGCTGTCGCTGTCGCTGTCGCTGTCGCTGTCGCTGGGGCGGGTTGCGGGGCAGCGGGCTGTTGTGGCGGTGGGGTGGGGTCTGTGGGGGTGTCTGGGTCGCCGGATGTATCCCAGGTGACGGTTTCGGCATCATTGTCGGCCGTGGCGGCGGGGGCCGTTGGTTGGGGGGGCTTGCTGGCAGGGGGCTGGGGTGTGGGCGCGGTGTCCTCATGCACTTCGGCTGCGGCTTCTTCAGCATCACGGGCGGCTTGCTCGGCTTTGCGCTGGGCTGCAAGCCGGGCCTTGCGCGCTGCGGCCTGTGCGGCTTTGCGGGCATCTTTCAGGCTCTTGTCCAGCGCGGTGCGGGCAGCCTGCCAGCGTTGTTCCAGCACGTCCTGGGGGGCGTCATCCAGTCCCAGCCAGGCCCATAAGGGGTCGGAACTGGCGGGTGGCAGGGGCAGACCCGCAAGGGCGGGGTGCAGGCCCACAGCCTCCAGCACCGGCCCGCGAGAGGTTTCCCGCAGGGCCAGCCCTGCTGTGCTGTCGGGCAGCACAAGCCCCTGGAGGGAGGAGTGCAGCGTATAGCCAGCCCCGCTGCTCCGGGCTGTGCCGCCTGTCACAATGGGGGCTGTGGCGACAAGCATCTGCCCACCGGTTGTTGCGTCAGGCAGGGTGATGACATGGCCCCCGGCCACGCCGGTAAACAGCACCAGCCCCGGCAGGGCCACGCCGCGTGGGCCTTGCCCGGCATGGTCTGGCTGGGCTGTCAGCCGCCAGCCTGTGGAGTCATGCATAGCGGAGAGCTGGGGCAGGGCGTGGGCATCCAGCAGCAGGAGGGTGGCATTGGCTAGTGGGATAACCTGCGCGGTAGCAAATGGCCCTGTTGCGGGCATTGTCAGGGGGGCAAGGGGCTTGTCCACCACCACAATCAGGTTCTCACCGTTGGGGAACACGGCCAGCCCTGTGGCACTGTCACAGGGCAGGGTCAGGGTGGCGGGGTGGGCCTGTGCTGTGGCGGCATGGGTCGGGGTGGCGGAGGGGGTGCCTGTGCCTGCCACCGCGCACAGCAGCATCAATGTCGCGCGCAGCCGCCTGCCATTCTGGCGTGCCACGCCCTTTAGTGCCTGCCCGGTTGCTGACGTGCCCACGTTGGTTGCCCCTTTCTGTTTCGCCCAGACCACCCCTGCATGACAAAATCCACCTCTGCCGCTAGACTGGGTGGGCCTTGGATACGCCAGACAGGAGCGGCACGATGCTGGACCGTTTTACCAGCATGCAGGTTTTCGGGAAGGTTGTCAGTGCAGGCAGCTTTAGCGGGGCCGCGCGTGTGCTGGGGCTTTCCCCCACGATGGTCACCAAACATATTATTGCGCTGGAAACCCGGCTGGGCACACCGTTGTTCAGCCGCAGCACACGCAGGCTGTCGCTGACCGAGGCTGGGCGGCTGTTTTTGGAAGGCAGCCAGAAAATACTGGCCGATATGGAGGCGGTGGAGCAGACGGTGGGTGACCAGCAGCGTGAACCGCGCGGGCTGTTGCGGGTTAATGCGCCGGTCTCTTTTGCCATACGTTATGTGGCCCCATATCTGCCGGGGTTTCGGCAACGCTACCCGCAGGTCACGGTGGAACTGGGGCTGAACGACCGCCCGGTGGACCTGATAGAGGAAGGCTGGGACCTTGCCCTACGGATCCGTCAGATGCCCTCCAGCGCGTTGCGGAGCCGCAAGCTTGCGGCCATTCGTATGGTTGTGTGTGGGGCCCCGGCCTATTTTGAGCAGGCAGGCACCCCCCGCACGGTGGATGAACTGAGCCAGCACCAGTGTCTGGGCTACACGCTGAGCGATGTTAACAGCTCGACCCGCTGGAGTTTTGGCCAGAAGGGGGAAAAGAGCGTGCCGGTCAGCGGCCCCTTGTGTGCCAATAATGGCGATGTCCTGCGAGAGGCCGCCGTTGCAGGGGCAGGGATTGTGTACCAGCCGGTGTTTGTGGTCAGCCACGAGCTACAGTCCGGCAGCCTGCGGGCGCTGACCCTTGATTATGCACCGCTGGTGGGCCCCAACCTGCATGCGGTGTATGCGCCTGGGATCAGCACACCGCTGAAGGTAAGGGCCATGATTGATTATCTGGCCGAGTGTTATGGGCCGGTGCCCCCGTGGGAGCAGGACCTGTCCTTCTGCAAGGAATAAAGGCCTTTGAGTGTCACCCTGTTTTTAAAAGGTGACGTTTATTAAGAGCTTTTGAAATATTTTCTTAACAATACATGCGCCTGTTGTGCAGGTCGGTCAGCTTTTTTTGCTGGCCGCCTGCTTCTGCATGGCCTCCATGATTTCACCCACCCGGACCATGTCGGCGCTGGAAGGGGCGGGCCTGCCAAAAAAGTAGCCCTGCCCCAGGGTGCAGCCGTCAGCTTTGACGCGCTCGTACTGGGCTTGTGTTTCCACCCCTTCGGCTACTGTCTCGACCCCCAGTGTCCTGCCCAGTTGGGCGAGGGTACGTACAATGGCAGCGCAGTCGTCACGCTCGTCACCATCCTGCACGAAGGAGCCGTCGATCTTGATCTTGTCAAAAGGAAAGGACCGCAGGTGCGACAGTGAGGAAAAACCTGTGCCAAAGTCATCCAGACAGATGCCAACCCCAATTTCATGCAGGGTCTGAAGGTCGCGCACGCTGTCGGCCTCGTGCCGGAGCAGGGCGGTTTCCGTCACTTCGATGTTCAACCGGGCAGGGGGCAGGCCGGTTCTGGCCAGTTCGGCCTGCACCAGATCGGGCAGGCGGACAAGGCCCAGGCAGGCGGCAGAAACATTGGTGGCAACAATGGCTCCGTCCTGCCAGTTTGCGGCCTCGCGGCAGGCGGTGGCGAAGACAAAGGCATCCAGTTCCTGAATAAGCCCGGCTTCCTCGGCAACGGGAATGAAATCACCCGGTGAAATCCAGCCACGCTCTGGGTGGTGCCAGCGGATCAGGGCTTCACGCGCGACAACCCGGCGTGTCGTCAGGTCCACAATGGGTTGATAGAAAACAAACATATCCCGCTTGTGGGGCATGGCCTCACGCAACAGCCCTTCCAGGCTGGCGCGGCGCTGGTGCTTGTGCTTCATCTGCGGCACAAAAACACGGTAGCTGCCTTTGCCGCCCTGTTTGACATCGTGCAGGGCCATATGGGCATGCGCCAGCAGGGTGGTGGGGTCTGCGCCATGGTCGGGGGAAAGGGCAATCCCGACTGAAACACCAATCTGGTGGCGGCCCCATTCTGGCAGGGTCAGGGGTTCCTGCATGGCGCGGATAATGCTGCGGGCTGTGTGTTCGGCCTGGCAGGGCGTGCATTCGGGAATGAACAGTGCGAACTCATCCCCGCCCATGCGGCCAACACAGCCTCCCTGCTCGCGGCTGATGACTTCCAGCTTATGGGCCACCATGCCCAGGATCGTGTCGCCCGCCGTGTGACCGTAGCTGTCGTTGACGTGTTTGAAACCGTCCAGATCGACCAGAAACAGGCCGTCGGCCGGAGGGGTGCCAGGGGGGCGGGGGCGGGCCAGATCGGTCGCCAGTTCGCCAAAAAAAGTCGGTCGGTTTCGTAGCCCTGTCAGAATGTCGTAGCGGGCCAGCCGTGTCATGGACTCTTCAGCCCGGACCTGCGCTGTCACGCGCGACCATGTCAGCATAGGCCCGACATAGGTGCCGTCCTGGCCAGTCACGCAGGAAATGGACAGGTCCAGCACTTCCTCACCCAGGCGCAGGCGGGTGGAATAGGGCAGGTTGGCGGGGTTTGTTATCAGTTCGCGCTGGTAGGGCAGGACATCATTGAAAATATCGATGCTACAGCCAATAAGCCCCTCTCCCCCGACAGGGAGCAGTGCCTGAAGGGTGCGGAAGATGGTGGCTGCCGTGTCATTCACATAGGTAATAAGGAAGGTGACGGGGTCAACCATCATCACCCCGACCGGCACCTGGTCGAGCATACGCCGGAACAGTCCCACGTCAGGCCGCTGTGGTGCCGCGTTGTCTGCCACCCCGTTGGCAGCGCCCAGATAGTAGCTTCCGGGTATGTTCATCGCGCTCATGATTCATTTATGCCTGAGTGTTCGGGTTCCGGTGCGAAGTGGGGCCTGTAACGGTGGAGAGCATCATTAACGATCGTGAAATTTGTGAAAAATTAACGTTTTTTCATGGGCTTGTCAGCCATCATCAGGCGTCTTTAGCATAGGCTTCATAAACCAAATGCCGGGCCAGGCATAAGGTTGCTATTTTCATTACGCCGTAACATGTGCGTCGGTGCCCCGGATGGAGGCCGCGTGGGGTCATCTGCGGCAGGTAAAGCCCCTGTGCAGTACGGGCCATGGGTCTTTGCCCCTGCTGGAGACTGGGTTTTTTGCGTGCCAGCAGGTTCCGCCATGCTGGCTTGTGTATGTGCAAGCCCGGACGGATATGACGATATAAGGCTGTAAATTTTTTGTAGGGGGCCATCGGGCACAGCGGCTACGCCTGCGATGGTCAGACCAAAATGCAGCCCGTGGTGCCAGGGGGCAGGGCTGGCAGACATGATTTTGTCACGGATTTGTGTGGGTTAGGGCCGAATCATCCCGCCTTGCGGCTGGGGGTTAACCCGTTTCTTGCGTCGCCAATCAGCCGCAAAAAAACCTGCCAACCCGGAGCGGGCAGGCAGGGTTAAGAATCTTGGGAGGGGAAACTGGTGGTTTTATGGTCACTGTCCCTGTCGGGGCAGTCGCCATAAAACCCGGTCAGAGTTCCGACGCGTTATTCGTCGTTGAAGGTAATATGCTCGCCACCCTGTGCAGGCGGGACGACGGCCGGAGCCTGAGCAACCTGAGTGCCAACATCACGCTTGGCCCAGGCTGTCATAACCTGCTGGCGCAGGTCGGGGGCCGGGGCATTGGTGTTGTGGTGGCCGTAAATAAAGCCATAGGTCGGGTAGATGGACCCATAGGTGCCCGAGCGGCTGTTAAGCGACACGCGCACGGCCGACCAGTCATTGTTGGGTGACACGTCAATAACGTTCACGTTGCGGCTGACACCGGCCTGTGCCCAGTGGGACTGGTCGATGGTGATGGTGCGGTTGTCAATAACATTGCGGACAACAGCCACATGGCCCAGCGGCATGCGGCGTGTAGCGCGGAAGTTCAGCACACTGCCCGATTCCGGTGCATGGCCACGGTCATACACACCGGCAGCGTTATGCCACCAGTCCCGCGCATTGCCACGCAGCACAACATCGGAGGCGCTTTTGGCATAGGCAACGCACTGGATGACATGGCCATAATGATGGCTCATGGCAGTGCGTGTGTAGCCATGGCTATGGCCGCGACGGGCAGGAACGTGGAATGCGGTATTGTGCACGTTGTGGTGTGCCACGGCGTGGTGCGTGGTGGCATGGTGTGCAGCAGAATGGCTGCTGCGGGCGTCGGCTGCGGTGATGAAAGCGGAGGCGGACAAAACGGACAGAACGGCCAGCTTCAGTTTTTGCATTCTAGACCGTCCATGTCGCATAGGTGTTCCACCTTTCCTGGGTTTTTCGCGAGCCTGACCTTAAGACTGAGACCACCTATAAACGTTCATGCAGATCAGGCAAGCTCTCATTGCGGAGCAAAAAGGCGGAACAAACGGTTTGCAATTCTGGCCGCTCTTAAAATGAGATTATAGGAAATAATTCCTATAATCCGCCACAAATTCACCCTAATTCGTTTTATTTTTTGGATTTTACGGGAACAGGCTCAGGCAGCCTGTGGGCAGGGTGCAGGTTCCGACGTGTTGGGGATTCGACACGGCTGTGGCTTCAGTGCCACGGTTTTCGGGGGCACCAGTGGGTAGGCGTGTGGCCCACCCACTGCGCCAGGCACAGGGGTGGGCCACGGTCTGGCTTATTTGGTCGTGATCAGCATGATTTCGACCAGCATGCGCGGGTCAGCCAGAACGGCCTGCACACAGGCGCGCACAGGGGCACCGTTTTCCGGCAGCCATGCGCTCCACACCTTGTTCAGCGTGTCGCGGTCGTTGATGTCCTTCAGCCAGATCTGGGCCTGCAGCAGGCGGGTGTTGTCGGTGCCGTGCTGCTCCAGCAGGGTGTCGATCTGTTCCAGCACGTCGCGGGTCTGGCCTTCGACATCCAGGTCGAGGTTGCGGGCCACAACGCCCTGGGTGAACACAAAGCCATGATATTCCACAGCGGCGGACAGGACGGGGTTGGGGTTGGTACGCAGGATCTTGCTCATCGGATGTGTTCTCTTTTTCCTATAAAGTCTTGGCACCGGCCCAAACCGGCGCGGTACAGGGGACAGTTTTTGGCGTGTCCTGTCGCGCGGTCAACCACCTGTGTCATGGTTGCCTCCATCCCGGTGGGGGCTGGCCCTTTCGGGCACATTCTGTAATCACTGTCAGAAGGGCGGATGCCCCTGTGGCGTGCCGCCCGTTCAGACAGCGGAAAGGAAACTGTCGATGACGGAAGCTCAGGACGGACTGGTTGTTTACGTTGTGGCCGATGCAGCAGGCGTGCGGTTCCTGCACGATACCGGCACGGCACTACGCGTCGTGCATGAGTTTGGCAGCCACGGGCACGAAGGCACGCCCGGCAAACTGCCCGCTGGTGCGACCCCGGCTGATCGGGACCGTGATGCGTTTGGCCGCGTTGTCGCCGAGGAAATGAACGGCATGGTCGGCAAGGCCGCAGGGTTTGTGCTGGCTGCCCCCGCCCCTGTGCTGCACAGTATCCGCAGCCATCTGGACAAGGCCGCGACAGCCAAGCTGCTTGTTGGCCTGTCCAAAGACCTGGGCGGTATCCCCGCGCATGACCTGCGCACGCATTTTGACATTCCGGCTACGGGCTGGGTTCTGCCGGGCTGAGGTGCCCCGGCGGTAGAGGGAGACAAGACGTATGCATGTTGCCTATCCGGGCATGCAGCTCACCATTATTCCGGTCACGCCGTTCCGCCAGAACTGCTCCATCCTGTGGGACGAGGCCACGCGCCGCGCCCTGGTGGTGGACCCTGGCGGAGATGTCCAGACCCTGCTGGCCTTTGTGGCTGACAAGGGGCTGGAGGTCGAAACCATAGCCCTGACCCATGGCCATCTTGACCATGCGGGCGGGGTTGCGGCGCTGTGTCGTGGGCTGGTGGCGCAGGGTCAGCCTGCGCCCGAGGTTGTCGGCCCAACGCAGGAGGATGCTTTTCTGCTGTCCTCCATCGTTGATCAGGCCCGCCACTTTGGCCTGACAGATCTGGAAAACGCCCAGGTGGACCGCTACACGCAGAATGGTGACACCCTGCATGTTGTGGGCCGCGCCTTGCGGGTGTTGCATGTGCCCGGGCATACGCCGGGGCATGTGGTGCTGGTGGACGAGCAGGCCCGGGTAGCCTTTGTGGGCGACGTGTTGTTCCGGGGCACGGTTGGCCGGACGGATTTTGCCTACGGGGATGGTCCGCTTCTTGTCCGCTCGATAAAGGAAAAACTGCTGCCTCTGGGGGATGACATTATCATCATTCCGGGGCATGGCGGTGCATCCTCCCTTGGGGCGGAGCGGGCAGGCAACCCGTTTCTTACGGGTGCATGAAGCGGAAGAGGAAACAAACGGTGCGGCGTAAACTGTGCATGGGCCTTATGGCCGGTCTGGTGGCGGGGCTGACAGTCAGCACCCTGCCCGTTCTTGCAGCCGAGGAAGGGGGCGAGCCAACACAGGCCCAGGCTACTCTGCCCACGCAGGAACTGGCCATTGTTTCGGCCAACGGGCGGCATGTTTTTACAGTGGAGGTGGCCACCACCCCACGCCAGCAGCAGGTGGGGGAGATGTTCCGCACCGCTGTTGCGCCAACTGGGGGCATGCTGTTCCCCTGGGGGCAGCCGCAGCAAAGCGAGATGTGGATGCGCAACACCCTTGTCCCGCTGGACATCGTGTTTATCGGTTCCGACAAGCGCATTCAGGCCATTACTGAAAATGCGGTGCCGCAAAGTCTGGCGCATATCAGCAGCCATGGGCCGGTTGTGGCAACACTGGAACTGGCCGGGGGCACCACGGCCAAGCTGGGTATCGTTGTTGGGGATAAGGTGGAAGCCGCGTCCCTCAAGTAAGGAACAGAGACAGCCCGGCCCGGTGTTCCGGCTGGGCTGGGTTATCTGGCAGGCGGGGGGCTGTCCCGGACAGGGCATTGAATGTCCTGCGGGCAGGCTCCAAGCAATAAGGCTGCGATCTTGACGCTTCTGGTAACCGGCGCGGCCGGATTTGTGGGATTTCACGTAACACGCGCCTTGCTGGAACGGGGGGAGCGCGTGATTGGCGTGGATAGTCTGAACGCCTATTACACGCCCACTCTCAAACAGGCCCGGCTGGCACTGCTGCGCCATCATCCCGGTTTTGAGTTCCATGAGGCGGATCTGAACACCGAGGGCTTTCTGCCCGGTCTTGCTGCGCGGGAGCCCGATATCCGTGGGGTCTTCCATTTTGCGGCTCAGGCCGGGGTGCGGTATTCCCTGCAAGACCCATATGCCTTTGCCGATGCCAACGTGCGCGGTCAGGTTGCGGTGCTGGAGTTTGCCCGCAGGCTGAACCGGCTGGAGCATCTAGTTTATGCGTCCTCATCGTCCGTTTACGGGCGCAATACAAAGCTCCCCTTTAGCGAGAGCGATCCGGTGGATGCGCCGGGGTCGTTCTATGCTGTCAGCAAACGCAGTGCCGAGCTGACATCCTCTGCCTACAGCTATCTGTATGGTCTGCCGCAGACAGGGCTGCGGTTCTTCACCATCTATGGCCCATGGGGGCGGCCCGATATGGCGTATTACAGCTTTGCCAGGGCCATTACCGAAGGCACGCCGCTGACACTGTATGACGGTGGCGACCTCCAGCGGGACTTTACTTATATTACGGATGTCGTGCGCGCCGTGCTTGAGGTGTTTGAGCATCCGCCAGAACGTGGGGGTGCCCGGGTGCTCAATATCGGCAACGACAGGCCGGAATCTGTCCGCTGTCTAGTGTCCCTGCTGGAGCAGGCCCTGGGCCGCAAGGCGCAGATAGCCCTGCGCCCCCGCCCGGATGCCGATGTGGAGCGGACATGGGCCGATATCAGCACCATCCGTGCCCTAACAGGCTGGAGCCCCAAAATCTGCCTTCAGGAAGGTGTGGAGCACTTTGTAAGCTGGTTTAAGCAGCATCAATGTCAAACATGACCGTTTTGTAATCTTTCGGATAGGGTGATTTTGTTTGTTTTTGTGGGTTTATGACTCGGGTTTGGAGTTGGTTTTTCCTTATTTTCTGGGAGTTTGAGATTAATTTAGTGCGGGGGTTGACT